>DATBWJ010000118.1:0-2497 GCA_036514935.1 Xanthobacteraceae bacterium | reverse complement strand
ATCGGCGTGCAGTCGTGGGGCACGCAGATGATCGAGCCGATCGCGCAGATCATCGTTCGCCCGGACGAGAGTGGCGTCGGGCGGCTGCCGAACGAGGACGCCCAAAGCCTCATCTACGACGACGCCAACCTGTTCAAGGTGGACAAGTTCTCCGGCTGGGATCGGGCCGAGGGCGGCGGGCGCCTGAACGCCGGCGTGCAGTACACCAGCCAGTTCCATCGCGGCGGCTTCGTGAACATGCTGTTCGGGCAGTCGTACCACCTGTTCGGCCGCAATTCCTTCGCCGTCGGCGACGTCACCAATACCGGGCTCGGCAGCGGGCTCGATTCCGATCGCGCGGACTATGTCGCCCGCCTCTCCTATCAGCCCAACAGCATCTACAGCCTGTCCTCGCGCTACCGCTTCGACCAGGGCAATTTCGCGCTGCGCCGCCTCGAAGTGGAAGCGCGCGCCAACTTCGACCGCTGGGCGCTGTCGGTGCTGTACGGCAACTACGATGCCCAGCCGGAGCTGGGATTCCTCACGCGCCGCGAAGGCGTGCTCGGCACGTCCTCGGTGAAGATCAATCCCAACTGGGTCTTGTTCGGGGCGGCGCGCTACGATATCGACGCCGGCAGCTTCAACCAGACCCGCTTCGGCCTCGGTTACATCGACGACTGCTTCATCATGTCGCTCAACTACGTGACCGACTATACCTACAGCGGCAACGTGCAGACCAACCAGAGTTTTCTTCTGCAGGTCAGCCTGCGGACGCTGGGCAGCACGGCGGCGCGCTGATGCCGTCAGGCTGGCGGCTGGCGCGCGCGCCGCGGTCCGCTGCGAGATTAAGGGAATGTGGTATGGTGCCGCCATGACCCGGTTTCGCGCCCGTCTGTGCTGGCTGCTCGCGGCCGCCGTTCTCGGCGCACTCGCGCCGATGGCGCCGGCGCGCGCGCAGCAGGTCGCCGTCATCGTCAACGGCGAGCCCATCACCACCTACGACATCGAGCAGCGCTCCAAGCTGATCCAATTGACCACGCGCAAGACTCCGGGCCGGCAGGAGGTCGTCGACGAGCTCATCAATGACAAGCTCAAGATTCAGATCGGCAAGCGCTACAAGCTGGAGATCGCCGACAGCCAGGTCGATGCGGCCTTCGGCGAGATGGCAAAGCGCATGCGGCTCAGCGCTCAGCAGCTCGCCCAGGCGCTGACGCAGAGCGGCGTGGACGCCGCCACGCTCAAGGAGCGCATCCGGGCAGACATCGCATGGGCGCAGATCGTGCGCGGCAAGTTCCAATCAAGCCTCCAGGTCAGCGAGCGCGATGTGGCCGCCGCCGCCGAGACCCGCAGCAAGGAATTGGTCGGGATCGAATACACGCTGCGCCCGATCCTGTTCGTCGTGCCGCGCGGCGCCGGCGAAGCGGCCGTCGAGGCCCGCAAGCGCGAAGCGGAAGCCCTGCGCAGCCGGTTCGAGAACTGCGCGAGCGGGGTGGCGCTGGCGCGCGCGCTGCGCGACGTCGCCGTGCGCGAGTCGATCGTCAAGTCGTCGGCCGACCTCGTCCCTGCGCTGCGCGAAATGCTCGAAAAGGTCCCGGTCGGTCGGCTGACCGAGCCCGAAGTCACGCCGCAGGGGGTGGAGCTGTTCGCGCTGTGCGGGCGGCGGGAGACGCGGCTGGATTCGCCCGGCAAACGCGCGGTTCAGAACGAGATCTACGTCGCGCATTTCGAGAGCAGGGCCAAGCGCTACCTGCATGAGCTGCGCAAGGCAGCGATGATCGAGGTCAAGGAACGCGATGCCAAAGCCGCTGGCGTTGACGCTCGGTGAACCAGCCGGCATCGGACCTGACATCACCATCGCGGTCTGGGCCCGGCGCGCCGAGCTGAAGCTCTTGCCCTTCTACGTGCTCGGCGACCCGCGGTTCCTCGCGCGGCGCGCAGCGCAGCTCGGCCTGACGGTGCCGGTGGCGGCGGTCACCGCAAGCGAGGCCGACGCGGCATTCGCCAGCGCGCTGCCGGTCGTCGACACCGGCGTGCCGGTGACGGCCGAGCCGGGCAAGCCCGACGCTTCGAGCGCGCCGGCCGCGATCGCGGCGATCCGCCAGGCGGTCGCCGACGTGGTCGCCGGCAGCGCCGCCGCCATGGTCACCAACCCGGTGGCGAAAAACGTGCTCTACCGCTCGGGCTTCGCCGAACCGGGCCATACCGAATTTCTCGGCAAGCTCGCGGGCGAGTTTTTGGGCGTCAGCGCCCGGCCGGTGATGATGCTGTGGGCGCCCGAGCTGGCGGTGGTGCCGGTCACGATTCACCTGCCGCTGGCCGAGGTGCCGGGCGCGCTCGATTTTGAACTCATCGTCGAGACCGGCCGCATCGTCGAGCGCGACCTCCGTAAGCGGTTCGGCATCGCGCGTCCGCGCCTCGCGGTCGCCGGGCTCAACCCCCATGCCGGCGAGAACGGCGCGCTCGGCGGCGAGGACCTCGCGATCGTTGCGCCGGCGGTGCAGCGGCTTGTGGCCGAGGG
>DATBWJ010000117.1:0-5555 GCA_036514935.1 Xanthobacteraceae bacterium | reverse complement strand
GGGGTTTTCCGGTCGACTCAATCCAGACTCTAGACCTTGGCAACGCTTACCTCTGTATGCAGGTTTGGTCGGGTGAGCTAATATGGCGCATGGCTGACACGATCAGGGGTTGGCTTGAAAGTCTCGGGCTCGGCAGATATGCCGGTGTGTTTTCCGCTGTGCTCCCCGACAGCGGACCTGCGATGGCAGCGCGCGCGACCACCTGGATGAATTCGATGTTCCGACCGGCTGCGGGGCCGTGATTCATGCGCGCACGGCCGTGAGGCGAGTTCACTTGCGCGCGGGCGCCGCCGAGGGCTTGTCATCCTCGCCGGACAGCTCGCTGAGCACGTGCTCGAAATCCTTGGCCTCGCGGAAATTGCGGTAGACCGAGGCGAAGCGCACATAGGCGACATCGTCGAGCTCGCGCAGGTGCGCCATCACCGTCTCGCCGATGGTCTCGGAGGAGACCTCGTTCTCTCCCAGGCTTTCAAGATCGCGCACGATCCTGGAGACCGTCTGCTCGACCCGTTCGGGATCGACATTGCGCTTGCGCAGGGCGATGTCGACCGAGCGCGCCAGCTTGTCGCGGTCGAAGGGGACGCGACGGCCGTTGCGCTTGATGACGACGAGTTCGCGCAACTGCACGCGCTCGAACGTGGTGAAGCGAAAGCCGCAGGCAAGGCACAGCCGGCGGCGGCGGATGGCGGCGGAATCCTCGGTCGGCCGCGAGTCCTTGACCTGCGTATCGAGGCTGGCGCAACTCGGACAGCGCATTACCCTCCCCTTTCGTCTTCGCTCGTGGCCGCCTCTCGCGCGGCATACCGCGTCGTGGGCGCGGTGCGCGCCAAGGCCTGAACGCGTGGCTGCCGCCGGCCAAGACGGCGACTATCTTGTCCGCCCTCACTCCGCGTAGATCGGGAACCGCGCGACCAGCCGCGCCACTTTCTCGCGGATGGCCGCCTCGACGGCCCCATCGGCGTCAGAATCGTTGCGCGACAGCGCATCGAGAAGGTCCGCGATCCACTCGCCGATCTGGCGAAACTCCGCGACCCCGAACCCGCGCGTGGTTCCGGCCGGGCTGCCCAGCCGGATGCCGGAGGTGATCGCCGGCTTTTCCGGGTCGAACGGAATGGCGTTCTTGTTGCAGGTGATATGCGCGCGGCCAAGCGCGGTTTCCGCGACCTTTCCGGTCAGCCGTTTCGAGCACAGGTCGACCAGCAGCAGATGGGTGTCGGTGCCGCCCGACACGATCTCGAAGCCGCGGGACTTGAGGGTCTCGGCCAGCGTCTTGGCGTTCTCGACCACGCTGCGGGCGTAGGTTTTGAACGAGGGCCGCAAGGCTTCCGCAAACGACACCGCCTTGGCCGCGATCACGTGCATGAGCGGACCGCCTTGCAGACCCGGGAACACCGCCACGTCGATCTTCTTGGCCAGTTCGTCGTCGTTGGTGAGGATGACGCCGCCGCGCGGGCCACGCAGGGTTTTGTGGGTGGTCGTCGTGACCACGTGGGCGTGGGGGAACGGGCTTGGGTGGGCGCCGCCGGCGACCAGGCCGGCGAAGTGGGCCATGTCGACCATGAGATAGGCGCCCGCCTCGTCGGCGATGGCGCGGAATGCCGCGAAATCGATAATGCGCGGATAGGCGGAGCCGCCGGCGATGATGAGCTTGGGGCGATGCTCGCGCGTGAGCCTGCGCACTTCATCAAGGTCGATGCGCTGGTCTTCACGCCGCACATTATAGGCAATGGCGTCGAACCACTTGCCCGACATGTTGAGCTTCATGCCGTGGCTGAGGTGTCCGCCGGCCGCCAGGCTGAGCCCGAGGAATGTGTCGCCCGGCTGCAGCAAGGCCAGGAACACGGCGGCGTTGGCGGAGGCGCCCGAGTGCGGCTGGACATTTGCGAAGCCACATCCAAAAAGCCTGGTAACGCGTTCAATTGCCAGGCGTTCCGCTACGTCCACGTACTGGCACCCGCCATAATAGCGCCGGCCCGGATAGCCCTCGGCGTACTTGTTGGTCATTACCGAGCCTTGCGCCTCGAGCACGGCCCGGCTGGCACTGTTTTCCGATGCGATCAGCTCGATCCCGTCGCGCTGGCGGCCAAGCTCGCTGCGGATCGCCGCGAATATTTCCGGGTCGGTGCGCTCGAGGCTGTCGGCAAACAGGTCCTCGTCCGGGCCCGTCGCCTTGCTGGTCGCTGGCATGTCACGTCTCCTGGCCCTGCATTCCCCACGCGACCGGCTCCGCGTAGCATATCGGCCACAAAGCGCCAAGCATTGGGCTCAAACCGCGCTGGGCCCCGCAACATCTAGCGTCTGGGCGAATGAATGGGGGTCAAGGCCGTGCTCGCCGCGGCCGGAGGTCACGGCAGTCGCGATGCCGTTGCGCGCGCAAAAATCCTCGCGAAATTGCAGGACACCGTCTGGCATTTCCCAGGCGGTGACATAGGTCGCCCGGGTGCAAAGGAAAGAACCCCAGGCCGTAGGCCGGGGCGCGCGCAAAGCGTGCAACAAGCGCTACAGACGATAAAGAATCTGATCGGTCCAGAACCGCTCGAGCCGGTGCAATGCCTTGTTGAGCGAGGTGAACTCGTCGGCCGAGATGCCGCCGACCTTCTCGACGGTCAGCACGTGCTTCTGGTAGAGCGCTTCGACGATATTGTAGACCTCGCGCCCCTTGTCGGTGAGCTTGATGCGCACGGATCGCCGGTCGATGCGTGAGCGCTGATGGTCGAGGAACCCCATCTCCACCAGCTTCTTGAGGTTGTAGGATACGTTCGAGCCGAGATAGTAGCCGCGTGTGCGCAGCTCGCCGGCCGTCAATTCCTTGTCGCCGATGTTGTAGAGCAGCAGCGCCTGCACCGAATTGATGTCGGCGCGGCCGCGGCGATCGAACTCGTCCTTGATCACATCCAACAGCCGGCGATGAAGCCGCTCGACCAACGTCAGCGCCTCGAGATAATGCGGACGGACATGCGCGACCCGCGGGTCGGCTTGTGTCGGCTCGGCCGGCTTCAATGCTGTCTTCATCATGACGCCCTTCTGGATCGTTTTTTTGTCGACGAGGCCCTGCCCCCCGTCCTGACGAGCGACGATAGGTACGCGGCTCTAAGATCGGCTTAAACAACACGCTAAAAATAGCGTTTATTTGCGAACGGCAAGATTCGAATGCGACGAAAATTGACGCGACGAATTTTACGCCTGAGTGACCAACCGAGCGCGGCGCGCTCGTTGAACCACGCATGCGCGAATACACGCATGCGCAGCTTCGCAGCGGTGTTCGCTCATTCCCCGCGCAGGAAGCGGATGATGCCGGAGAAGTCCTCCGCCGCCTTGCCGTGTCCGACGTAGAGTCCATAGAGCGCGGCTGCTTGCGCGCCGAGCGGAGTGGCGAGGCCGGCCGAGCGTGCCGCATCCTGCGCAAGGGCGAGGTCCTTGAGCATCATCGCGGCGGTGAAGCCAGGCTGGTAAGCGCGATTGGCGGGTGACGTCGGCACCGGTCCCGGGACGGGACAGTAGCTTGTCAGCGACCAGCACTGGCCCGACGATTTCGAGGCAATGTCGAAAAGTTTCTGCGCCTCCAGGCCCAGCTTATCCGCGAGCAGGAACGCCTCCGACACGGCGATCATGGAGGCGCCCAGGATCATGTTGTTGCAGATCTTCGCCGCCTGCCCATTGCCGGCGCCGCCGGCGTGCACGATGGTTCTGCCCATCGCCTCCAGAATCGGCTTCGCCCGGGCGAACGCCTCCTGCGGGCCGCCGACCATGAACGTCAGCGTCGCCGCCTGCGCACCGGCAACGCCGCCGGACACCGGCGCGTCGACCATGAGCTGTCCGCGCGCGGCGGCAGCCGCGGCCACGGCGCGCGCCGTCTCCACATCGATCGTCGAGGAGTCAATCAGCACCGCGCCCGTTCCCGCGCTGGCGATCACGCCGGCCTCGCCGAGATAGACCGCGCGCACCTGCTCGCCCGCCGGCAGCATGGTGACGATCACGTCGGCACGCGCGCAGGTCATGGCGATTGAGCTTGCGGGTGCGCCGCCCGAGGCAGCGAATTTGTCGAGCGCCGCCTTGTTGAGGTCGAAACCCGCAACCGCGTGTCCCGCCTTGATGAGGTTGATCGCCATGGGCAGGCCCATGTTGCCAAGACCGATGAATCCGATGTGCGCCATCACTGCCTCCCGACCGGTCAGATGCGGCAAGGCTGGACGCTACGCAACTTCGCGCAAACGTCAAACCGTGTTCGGGCTTAGCGCCGTTCGTGCGACCGAGCCCGCGTCCTACTGCGGTTGCTCGCGCGCCGCGAGAATGGCGAGCACGAGGTAGGCGATGATGGCCGCCGGCTCCAGCAGGAGCACGGTCACAAGATCGCCGTAGATCAGGGGAAAGAACACCTCGACCACGATCATCGACACCGCGGCGGTGAGCCACACCACCGCGCCCCACGGGGCCGACAGCCACAGGCCGACGGCGGCAACCAGATCGATCACCGCGAAGAACACGGTCGCCGCCTGCCACGGCAGCGTCTGCGCCTCAAAACCGCCTTCGGGCGCCAGACCGAACCCGCATACCGCAGCCCAATGACGCAGGCCCTTGAGCATCGACAGGACGGCCATGACGCGCAGGAACAGCACGAGCCGCTGCGTCCAGGTGGCGCTCGGGTGCTCCTCGCCGGCCCGTACCGGCGCAAGCTCGCTCTGGTCGGCGATGGGTTCGATCATGGCAGCGCAAGCTCGCAGTCGAGTGGGGCAAGATAGCGTTCGACCTCCGCCGGGCCAACCTCGCCGAGCGTTCCTGGGCGCCAACGCGGGCGATTGTCCTTGTCGATGATCACGGCGCGCACGCCCTCGTAGAAATCAGCGCCGTAGACCACACGCGAGACGATCCGAAACTCGGCCCGCATGCACTCCTCGAACGACCAATTCTTCCCGCGCCGCACCTGGGCAAGCGCGATTTTAAGGCTCGTCGGCGACCGACTGCGGATGGTCGCGGCAGTTTCTGCCGCCCATTCCGCGTCCTCGCCGGACGCGCGAGCCTCCGCATCGAGATTGGCAAGAATGCCTTCGACCGAGCTTGCAGCAAACAAGCGGTCGATGGCGGCGCGGCGGGCGGCCAACGGCCCGACGCCGGCCGCGGTGGAATAGGCCGCAAGCAACTCGTCGACGGCCTCCAGGCTGCACAGGGCATCGAGCAGGTCGGGAAATATCGCCGAAGGGACGTAGTGGGTGGCGATGCCGCCCGCCACGCCGTCCGCTGTCTTCAGCCGTTCGCCGGTCATGGCGCAATAGGTACCCAGTTCGCCCGGCATGCGCGGCAAGAACCAGGTCGCCCCCACGTCCGGAAAGAAGCCGATGCCGACCTCGGGCATCGCGAACAGGAAATTGTCGCCGGCGACGCGGTGGGAGCCATGCACCGAGACGCCGACGCCGCCGCCCATGACGATGCCGTCGATGAGCGCGATGTAGGGCTTGGGATAGCGCTTGATCGCCGCGTTGAGCGCGTATTCCTCGCGCCAATAGCCGAGCGCCTCGGCTTGCCGGCCGCTGCGGCCAAGCTCGTAGACCTGGCGCAGG
>DATBWJ010000116.1:0-8027 GCA_036514935.1 Xanthobacteraceae bacterium | reverse complement strand
CCCGCCGATCGAGGGCCGCGTGCGCCGCAATGACTGTGCCCAGGTCACCGACGGGGCGGCGGCGGTGTTTCTGGCCGCCCGGCCCTATGCCGAGGAATGGGCGCGGCGGCACGACGTCGAGCTTGCGCGCATCCCGCGCATTCTCGGCTGGGGCCACCGCTCCACCACGATCCTGTTCAAGGACAAGATCGCCGAGGGCCGCGGCAGCCCCTACGTGTTTCCCCACGTGCGCGGAACGATCGAGGACGCGTTTAGGCGCGCAGGGATCGCCGACGTCTTCGAGCTCGACGCCATCGAGACCCACGACTGCTTCGCGGTGACCGAATACATGGCCATCGACCATTTCGGCATCACCGCGCCGGGCGAGAGCTGGAAGGCCGTCGAGGACGGCACCATCGCCTTCGACGGCCGGCTGCCGATCAACCCGAGCGGCGGGTTGATCGGCCTCGGCCATCCGGTGGGAGCGACCGGCGTGCGCATGGTGCTGGACGCCTGCAAGCAGGCGCAGGGCCAGGCCGGCGATTATCAGGTCGAGGGCGCGCGCCGCCTCGCCACGCTCAACATCGGCGGCAGCGCCACCACCACCTGCTGTTTCGTGATCGGGACCTAACGCGGGATGCCTTCAGATCGACTCGTTCGCAGTCATTGCGAGGCGGGCGCAGCCCGCCGAAGCAATCCCGCCGGGGAGATCGCGGACCAGGCATCGGCGGCACAACGCTCGCGCGCGTTTCTTGATAGGCGTCACTTCAGGTCGAGCGGCGCGCCGTCGAGGTCCTCGGCCCGGTCGATGCTGATGGTGACCGCAAATCCCTTCTTCTCCGGGTCGCGATCCTTCTCCGGCTGGATCATGCGGTTCCACACCTCCTCGCGCACCGGGCCCGACCTGTGGAGCTTGGCGGTGCCGTAGAAGCGGGCGACGCCGCCTTTCGGCAGAAGGCCGGATTCACGCAGCTTCGGATTGCGAAAGAAGATCGTGATCTTGGTTCCATCTTGCAGGTTGGCGGCGGTCGAGCCGCGCCCGCGCTCCCATATCGCGAGCTGGGTGTCGTCGAACACCATCACGCTGCCGCGCGGGGTGACCTGCGCATAGCCGTCGCGCAGCGCGGTCGCGACCAAGCATACATTGGCAGGCCACGCCGAATTGATGTGCTCATGCAGTACCTTTGGAATCGTAGCCACGGCTTGCTCCCTTCGAAGGTCGGCGGAATTGATATGCGCGAGCCGCGCCGGCTTCAATAGCCAGCGCGGCATGGAGTCCATAGGCGTTGGGCATGGCTGGGGGCCGGCCGCGCGCCCCTGCCAAGCCGCGTACATGCGCCATCCCCGCGCGTGCGCCGCGACCGCTCTTATTTCGCCCGCTTGGCGGCTTCCCGAACGAAGCTCAGGTCGGCGTATTTCTTGATGTCCATCTTGCTCTTGAGAAAGCCGAGCGATTGCTGGACGTCAACCGACCGCTGGAGCGCATCGAGATCGGGGATGAGGTCCGGATCCCGATAGAGGTCCTTGTTGGTGTACATCCAGCCCGCATAGGCCGCCGCCGGCCGCCGGCCGACACGCGCGGCGATCTCCATCAGCTTGTCGCGGTTCTTGGGATCCATCAGGAAGCGCAGCGAGCGGACCGAGTCCTCCATGAAGTCGGTCATCGCCGCCTTGTTCTTGGAAAGGAAGCCGGCGCGCGCCACCCAGACGATGAACTGCGAGCGGCCGATCGCCTCCTTCACCGTGAACAGCGGCTTGGCGATCTTGACCAGCTCGGGGTCGATCGAGAACGGCAGCACGGTCGAGACCAGGTCGGCCTTCCTCTCGGCGAGCAGCGCGCGCATGTTGGGAAAGGCCGCTTCCACCACCGTGTAGTCGCGCTTGTCCTCGAGGCCGTTCTTCTTGAGCATCGCGCGCATGGCGATGTCGACCGCCGCGCCGGCACCGACGGTCGCTGCGACCTTGCCCTTGAGGTCGGCGACCTTGTTGATCCCGCTGTCCTGGCGCACCATGAACGGCGAGGTGTAGTAGCCGTCGACGCCCTCCTGCGCCTCGTCGGCGATGACGCGCAGATCCTCCATGCCGGCGTTCTGGATGGCGAGCGCCAGCGAGGAATAGGCAAGCAGTGCGATGTCGACCTCGTTAGCCTGCAACGCCGTGATCATCAGCGGCGTGCCCTGGAAATAGAGCAGATCGACGTCGTAGGACTTGCCCTTGAACTTCAGGTTCTCCGCGATCTGATAGAGGATCGTCGGCGAGTTGGCGACCGGGACGGTCCACGCAATGCGGACCTTCAGCGGCTGCTGCGCGAACGCGGCAGCGAACGTCAGTGGGAGCAACGCCGCTCCCAGCAGCACTTTCAGCACACGCATGCAACCCTCCATTCGGATGACGTGGCGTAACGAAGGCGACGCCGCAGCGCTACAGGGACGTTGTCCTTCTTGTCGTGAGCGAGGCGAGGACAGGCTTTCTCAGCACGGTAACAATAAGGCGCCAGCGCGGCTCGGCGCAACCGGTCAAGCGGTCGTCGGCTCCATCGCCTCCTGGTGCCAGACCAGCAGGCGGCGCCGCAGCACGGACATCAGCTTGACCAGGATGTAGCCCACCACGGCCGTCACGATGATGCCGGCGAACACCCCCAGCGAGTCGGCCATGCGCGAGGCCGTCTGCATGCTGCCGCCGACGCCGTAGCCGCCCATCGCCATCTCGGTCACGATGCCGACGATGATCGCGATCGGCAAGGCGACCTGCAGCCCGGTGAAGATCTGCGGCAACGCCGCCGGCAGCAGGATCTCCCACAACATCGCGCGTTCGTTGGTGCCGACGTTGCGCGCCGACCAGATGATCTCCTTCTCGACGCCATAGACACCCACGACGGTCGCCGTCACCACTGGGAAGATCGCATTGAAGGCGATCATGGTGATCTTGGACACGTCATAGAAGCCGAGCCACAGCACGATGATCGGCAGGAAGGCGATCTTGGGGACCGGGAAGCCGATCGAAACGATCGGATCGAAGAACCAGTAGACGAGGCGCACGCGCGCCATCGCAAGGCCGAGCGCCACGCCGACGACGGCCGCGATCAGGAAGCCGGCGAGCGCGCGCCACAGCGTCAGCGCAACGGCGATCACCAGCTCGCCGGAAGCGGCATCGCTGGCGATGCGCTCGAACACCCGGCTGAGCGGCGGCAGCATGAACGGGCTCACCGCCCCGCTGCGCGCGAAGACCTCCCAAGCGATCAGCACGGCGATCACCGGCGACCACGCGATCAGCCGCCAGCCGAGCGCACGGCCGAACTCGGCGACCAGCACAGGCCGGCGGCCGCGCGCGGACGGCGCGAAGCCTTCCTCTACTCGCGCCATCGCAAGGCCCTCTGCATCATCACCTGATAGATGCGGTCGGCGAAGAACCCGAGCATGGCGACCGCCAGCACCACCGCGAACATGGCGTCGTAGTTGCCGCCGTCGCCGAGGAAGCCGATCATGGAGCCGAGGCCCTTGCGCGCCACGATCAGCTCCGAACTCACCAGCAGAATGAACGACAACGCGAGCGCGGTGCGGATGCCGTTGAGCAGTTCCGGCATGGCACTCGGCACCACCACGTCCCGCAGCGTCTGCAGGCGGCTGGCGCCGAGGCTGCGCGCCGACCACACCAGCGTCTGCTCGCTGCCGCGGGCGCCGTTGAAGGCGCCGATGGTGACCGGCAGCATGCAGCCGAGGAAGATCAGGAGAATCTTGGAGGTGTCGCCGAAGCCGAGCCACAGCGCGGTCACCGGGATCAGCGCCGACTTCGGCAAGGGATAGAACAGCTCCACGATCGGGCTCAGCAGGTAGTTGACCGGCCGCCACCACGCCATGCCGATTCCCAGAGCGCCGCCGATCACGATCGAGAGCAGCAGGCCGACGCTGCCGCGATAGAGCGAGGCGGCCGTGTGCTCCCAGAACTCGGCGGTCGTGATCAAGTCGTAGCCGGATGACAGCACGCTGAGGAGCGGCGGCAGCACGGCGGTCGAGACCCAGCCGAAGTCGCTTGCCGCCTGCCACAGCGCAAGCAGCAGCACGACCGGCACGTAGCGCCAGAGCGCGCTCGCAAGCGCGGGCAGCGCGCGGGCGCGCGGCTCGCTCATCGCTCCTTCCCCTGCTGCGCCTTGATGGCCTCGGCGCGCACCAGCTCCCAGATTTCGTCGACCTTGTCGACGAACGGCTTGCTCCTGAACAGGTGCGGATCGCCGCGGTCGATATTGACGTCGACGAGCGCCTTGATGCGACCCGGCCGGGCCGACATTACCGCCACGCGCTGGGCGAGAAAGACCGCCTCCTGCACGTCGTGCGTCACGAAGATCACGGTTTTGGGCGAGCGCTGCCAGATGCTCAACAGCTCGCTCTGCATCAGGCTACGCGTCTGGGCGTCGAGCGCGCCGAACGGCTCGTCCATCAAGAGGATATCGGGATCGATCGCGAGCGTGCGGGCGATCGCCGTGCGCTGCTTCATGCCGCCGGAGAGCTGAGAGGGGAAGCTGTCCTCGAACCCGCAGAGGCCGACGAGATCGATGAAGGCCTGCGCGCGCTTCTCCTGCTCGGCGCGCGGCAGGCCGGAGCGCTTGAGCCCGTACATGACGTTGGCGCGCACGGTCTTCCACGGGAACAGCGCGAAATGCTGGAACACGATGCCACGGTCGGGACCGGGACCGGCGATCGGCCTGGAATCGACGGTGATGGTGCCGGTCTCCGTCGGCAGGAAGCCGCCGATGAGATAGAGCAGGGTCGATTTGCCGCAGCCGGACGGCCCGAGCAAAGCAATGAACTCGCGGTGGCTCACCGCCAGCGAGACGTCGTCGACCGCCAGCACCGGGCGGCCATGCGGCGGGCGATAGACGTGACTGAGCCGGTCGATGACGATCTGGGCGCCGTTGACGGCCATCGCTTCACCCGTGTGCGGCCACCGTGCGGCCAAGCTTGCCGAGAGTGGCGCTGAGCGCGTTGCCGTCGGGATCGGCGAGCGCCGCCTTGCGCGCGGTCGCGAGCGCCGCGGCGGCGTTGGCATAGGCGTCGCCGCTTGCGCTCTCGGCGGCCAGGGCCGGCGCGACGATGGCCTCCATCAGGCGCAGGAAGTTGCCCTGGCCACGCCGATGGGTGTCGCTATAGCCCTTGATCAGCCGCGCGCATTCGGCGATCTCGCGCGCCAACGCCGGTTCGCACGCCAGCGCCTGCTCGATAGCGCGAAGCCAGTCCTCGATCAACTGCTGTTCGACCCCGAAGCGGTAGCCGCGAGGCCGCCACCACCGCAGCGCAGCCATCAGGCGCAGCAGCGCAAAGCCGAGGATGGTGCTGGTGCGCACATGCAAGCCGACGTTGAGCGCATCGCGCCGGCCGGTACGCTCGGCCCAGGCGATGATCGGGCGCGCGATGAGTGCCGGCAGGATCGAGCAGAACTCGTCGAGGCCGGGCTTGAGAAACTCGGTGATTACCACCGGCTGGTCCGGCCTGGCACCGGCTCCGCCGCGCACGCGCTCGAGCCGGGCGAGCCGCGTCTTGATCTGCGCCACGCGAATGACGTCCTCGTACGCCATCCACAGCGCGAGGTAGCGCGCCGTCTCGGTGGTCACCGAAAGGTCGCCGTTTGCCCCCTGCTCGGCGGCGAGGATGCGGTCGAGCCGGTTGAGGTAGAGCCGGGCGTAGGCTGCGTCCTGATAGTCGAACGCGCGCGCGACGCCCTCGATGACAATATCCCAGGTTGCCGGTGGAAAGTCGCGCGCGACCCGTTCGCGCAGCTTCGCCAACGCATCGGAAGCCGGCGGCTCCGGCGGCGGGCCGGGTTGCGCGCACCGCGGCAACTCGACGACTTCGCCCGTGGCGACCGCGAGGCCGTAGTTGAAACCGCGCAGATTGGCGTCGACCGCCTTGCCCTCTCCCCGGATGGCGCGTTCGAAAGCGTCGAGTGGAATCGGCAATAGGCCGCTGCCGGCAATGGCGCCGAGCATCACCGCGTTGATCACCGTGCCGGCCTCGCGCGCCGCGCGCGCGAAGTCGCCGAGGATGGTGCGCTTGGCCATGCGGCGCAACGTGGCCTCGAGCTGTTTGGCGTCAAGCCGACCATCTGCCATTCCCATCTTTTCGTCGAGCAGATAGAAGCGGTGGGTCGAGGCGATCAGCAGCGTGCGGTCGGGGGTCACGAACCCATTCTGGCAAGCGCGCGCGGCTTCTGCGAGCTCGGTCGCCACCACGAGGTCGATGTCGCCGGCCTGCGGGTAGAGCGCCATCACCGGCTCCGGCTGGCCGGGTACGAGCTTTTCTTGAAACACCTCGATGTAGTAGGTGGTTGCGCCCGTGCGCTGGGCGACGCCGGGAACCGAGGTCGCCTGGCAGATCAGGTTGTGCTCGCGCGCGGCGGCCAGGATCCAGTCGGTCATGACGCCGCCGCCCTCGCCGCCGAGCGCAGAGATCAGGACGGTGACGGGACGAGCCATCGCTTATTCCGCGGCCTGCGCGAACTCCGCAGCTTTCGCAATGAGCGGCGGCGGCGCGGCGGGCGGCGTCGCCAGCCAGACGATGACGCGCCGGCGCAAGCGATCCATCGTCCGCTCGATCATGCTCGAATTGTGCACGACTTCGGTGCGGTAGAAGCTCGGGCACAAAATCGCCGCGTGCGAGACCTCTCCGCACAGGCCGCAGCCGACACAGCTCTCGACCACGGTCGCCACCGGATCGCGCCGTAGCGGATCGGGGTTGTCCTTGATCGCGAGCGACGGACAGCCCGACAAGCGAATGCAGGAGTGGTCGCCGGTGCAGACCTGGTCGTCAATGCCGAACTTCGGCTTGACCACGCGTTGCCCGGCGGCGATTCGCCTGGCGTCCTCCGCGCGCACGCGCCGCTGCCTGGCGAGCATGCATTCGCCATCGGCGATGATGACCTTGAGGCCCTTGTGCGCCGTGGTAAGCGCCTCGCGCAGGACCTTGGCGACCTTGCCCACCTTGTAGTTGTCGACCTTGCGCAGCCACTTGACGCCGACGCCGCGCAGCGCGCCCTCGATCGACTGGCCCTGCGAGACCAGCCCCTCGCGCCGCTGCAGCGAAGAGGGCAGGAACTGCCAGCCCGTTGCCGACGTGTAGCCGTTTTGAACCACGATCAGCACGCTGTCGGCGTTGTTGTAGGTCGCCGACGCCACGCCGGTGGTCAATCCATTGTGCCAAAATCCGCCGTCGCCCATGATCGAGACGACGCGCTTGCCGAAGTTGGGCGCGATGCCGGTCGAGCTGGCGAGCCCGAGGCCGTAGCCGACGCAGGTATTGCCGAGGTTGAACGGCGCGTACATGCCAAAACTGTGGCAGCCGATGTCGCCGGCGACGTGGGTGGGGCCGAGCTGGCGCTCGACCAGCTTGAGCGAGGAGAAGATCGGCCGTTCCGGGCAGCCGGTGCAGAATGTCGGCATGCGGCCGGGGATGGCCGCGCCCAGGAGCTCGTTGGCCCGGCGCTTGTAGCCGGCGATGCGGTTCGCCCGTGCGCGGGCGCCAGCGATCATTGCGTCGATGCCGGCGGGCCGCGTCTTGTAGAGGAATGCCGTCAGTCCCTTCATCACCACGTCCGCGGTGTACTCGCCGCCCATCGGCAAAAAGTCCTTGCCGTGGATGCGCGTGTTGATGTCGGCGCGGCGCAGGATGGTATTGATCGCCTGCTCGATATATTCGGGGTGCCCCTCCTCCATCACCAGCACGGCGCGCTTGCCGGCGCAGAACGCGCTGATCTCCTGCGGCACCAGCGGATAGGTGACGTTCAGGCATAGGATCGGAATGCGCGCCGCGCCGAAGGCGTCGGCGAGGCCGATGCGCTGCATCACGCGCAGGACGGTGTTGTAGACGCCGCCCTGCATGATGATGCCGACGTCCGCCAGGTCGCCTGCGAACACCTCATTGAGCTTGTGCTCGGCGACAAACCTGACTGCGGCCGGCAGGCGCTCCTCGATCTTGGCCTTTTCCTGCGCGATGGTGAACGGCGGCTGGGGCAGGCGGATCATCGCGAAATCTGGCCGCGACAACGGGTTGTTGCGCGAG
>DATBWJ010000115.1:0-21136 GCA_036514935.1 Xanthobacteraceae bacterium | reverse complement strand
TGGGGTGCGTGCGATCCGAAAAACCCCAAGAACAGGCGGCGACGGTGCTCGATCCTGGTCGAGCGCGCCGCCGAAAACGGCCGCACCCGCGTCCTCGTCGATACCTCGCCCGACCTGCGCGAGCAGCTTCTGGACGCCGAGGTCGACTGGCTCGACGGCGTCCTGATCACCCACGAGCACGCCGATCACACCCACGGCATCGACGATCTGCGCTCGCTGTTCATGCGCCGCCGGCAGCGGCTCGACATCTATCTCGACGATGCGACCTCGCGCGTCGTTTTCCACCGCTTCGGCTATTGCTTCGTCACGCCACCCGGCAGCGGCTATCCGCCGATCGCGACCGAGCACCGCATCGCGCCGGGCAAGCCAATCACGATTTCGGGCGCGGGCGGGCCGGTCACCGCGCTGCCGTTCCTGCTGGATCACGGCGACATTCCCTCGCTCGGCTTCCGCTTCGGCGGGCTGGCCTATTCGAGCGACCTGCGAGGCATCCCGGACGACAGCCTGCCGGCGCTCGCGGGTCTCGACGTGTGGATCGTCGACGCTCTGCGGTACCGGCCGCACCCGACCCATTTCAGCGTCGATGACGCGCTGGCGTGGATCAAGCGCATCGCGCCGAGGCGGGCGATCCTCACCAACCTTCATCCCGACCTTGACTACGAGCAGCTGCAAGCAAAGCTGCCCGAGCATGTCGAGCCCGCCTTTGACGGCATGCGCATCGAGGTTGCGCCATTCATGCCGCCGGCAAAGGCTTTGAGCGATCAGTAGGTTGATGGAATTGCTTAAAGGCGGCAAGGAGGACACGGGAATTATTATTCCATAATATCTCTTATGCGAATCACGCGTGCCCTCGGCCGCAAGCCTCGGCGCCCGGGCCGCGGCCGCCCCGCGGGCGTGGTCGGGCCGGCCGGCTGCAAATGAGCGTTGTCCACGAGTTCCCGGGGCCCGCGGTCGTCGTGGCAGCGCGCGTTTGGTACCATGTCCGCGAACCTCGGAGGTCGCCGCGATGACGCCGTCTCGAAAGATTTGCGGGCTGATCGAGATCATGGCGGCCCTGCGTACGCCGGGCAGCGGCTGCCCGTGGGACCTCGAACAGACGTTTGCGACCATTGCCCCCTACACGATCGAGGAGGCCTACGAGGTTGCCGACGCGGTCGCGCGCGGCGATCTCGCCGACCTGCGGGACGAACTCGGCGACCTCCTGCTGCAAGTCGTCTTCCACGCGCGCATGGCCGAGGAACAAGGGGCTTTCGACTTCGGCGACGTGGTCGAGGCCCTCACCGAGAAGTTGCTGCGGCGCCATCCGCACGTGTTTGGCAAAGCCGAGGCCAAGGCTCCGGGCGCGGTCGAGGGCCTGTGGGACAAGATCAAGGCCGAGGAGAAGGCCGAGCGGGCCGAGCGGCGCGGCGCGACCCAGACCGGGGCGCTGGCCGAGGTCCCGCTCGCCCTGCCCGCCCTCACCCGCGCACAAAAGCTGCAGGCAAAGGCCGGCCGGGTCGGTTTTGACTGGACCGGGCCGACCGGCGTGCTGGCGAAGGTGCGCGAGGAGGTCGACGAGATCGCGGCGGCGATCGACGGCGGCGACCAGGAGTCCGCCCGCGGCGAGGCCGGCGACCTGCTGTTCGCCGTCGTCAACCTGGTCCGCCACCTCGGCGGCGACGCCGAAGGCGCGCTACGCGCCGCCAACCAGAAGTTCGAGCGGCGGTTCGCGGCGATCGAAGAGGCCCTGGCGCGCCTGGGCCGTGGGCCCGCCGAGGCCACGCTGGCCGAACTCGATGCGCTCTGGGAGGCGGCCAAGGCGGCGGAGAAGAGCGCTGCCGAGTAGGCTCGCGCCGCCTCGTAGGCGCCGTCATCGCGAGCCCCCGCAGGGGGCGTGGCGATCTCCCCGGCAAGATTGCTTCGGCGGGCTGCGCCGGCCTGGCAATGACCGCGAACAATTCGAGTCAAATTCGACCCAACTGAAACACCATCCCACCGCCCGGCGTCAGCGGCTGGTCGCGGTGCGCCGGGGGAGCGGTTCGGCCGTCGAGGCTCGCGAGCCGAATTTTGAGCGCAGCAGGTCCGCTTTGGCGGGATGGACGCGCACGGTCATGCTCAGACCGCCCTCGCCGGCCGTCTTGGCCAGCACCTCGGCGTGGCGGTAAAGCCAGCTCGCGGCCGCCCCGTCGGCGGGGTCGAGGCATACCTCAAATGTGGTAGAGGCGGCTGCAAGCCGGGCCTCGATCAGCGCCTTGAGCTCGGCGATTCCCTCGCCCGTCGCCGCCGAAACCGCCACCACATGGCCCGCCTCGGAGCGGGCCGCCAGATTGAACACCTGCTCGCGCTCGGCCGGCCCGAGGCGGTCGATCTTGTTCCAGGCCTCGACCAGGCGGCTGTCGTCGGCGGGGATGCCAAGCTCGCCGAGAACCTTGGCGACGTCATGGGACTGCGCCTCGGCATCGCCGTGCGAGACGTCGCGCACGTGCAGGATCAGGTCCGCCTCGATCACCTCCTCCAGCGTGGCGCGGAACGCCGCCACCAGCATCGTCGGCAGGTCGGAGATGAACCCCACGGTGTCGGACAGGATGACGCGCGCCCCGTGCGCCAGGTCGACGGCGCGCAGGGTCGGGTCGAGGGTCGCAAACAGCATGTCCGGGGACGGGACCGATGCCTCGGTCACGCGGTTGAACAGCGTCGATTTGCCGGCATTGGTATAGCCGACGAGCGCGACCACCGGGTACGGCACCCGGCGCCGGCTTTCGCGGTGCAGCCCGCGCGTGCGCTTGACCGCTTCGAGCTCGGCTTTGAGGCGCGCGATGCGCTCCGAAATAAGGCGGCGGTCGCTTTCGATCTGGGTCTCCCCGGGTCCGCCGAGAAAGCCGAAGCCGCCGCGCTGGCGTTCAAGGTGGGTCCACGATCGCACCAGCCGGCCGCGCTGATAGCTCAGATGCGCCAATTCGACCTGCAACGCGCCCTCGCGCGTGCGCGCGCGCCGGCCGAAAATTTCCAGGATCAGACCGGTGCGGTCGAGCACCTTGGCGTTCCAGGCCTTCTCCAGGTTGCGCTGCTGGACCGGCGACAACGCGCAGTCCATGACCACGAGCCCCGCCTCCAGGCTTTTCACCAGACCGGCGATCTCGTCGACCTTGCCCTTGCCGAGATAGCTCGCCGGTCGGACCTCGACGAGCGGAACCTGCCCGGCTTCGACCACGGTGAGGTCGATGGCGCGCGCGAGCCCGACTGCCTCGTCGATGCGGGCCTCGGGCGGTCGGCCGGCGAGCCCGCGGCTGCCGGTACGCAACGCGCGCTCGCGCAGGTAGGGGCCAATGACGATGGCGCGGCCGCTCCCGGACACCTCGGCCCGGACGACGGCATCGCGCTTGTCGCGGCGACGCGGCTCCAATTAGGTCTTTTCCTCCGCCGGAGCCTCTTCGGCACCCTCGAACAGCTGGATCGGGTGACCCGGCATGATCGTTGATATGGCGTGCTTGTAGACGAGTTGCGAGTGGCCGTCCCGTCGCAGCAGCACGCAGAAATTGTCGAACCAGGTCACGATGCCCTGCAGTTTGACGCCGTTCACCAGGAAGATCGTGAGCGGGGTCTTGTTCTTGCGGACGTTGTTGAGGAAGGTGTCTTGAAGGTTTTGTGTGCGATCGGCTGCCATTGCCGCTGTTCCGTTTTGGCTCGCATCCCCTACCCGCGAGTTCTTATGGTCAAATCCTACGGCTCGTCTGGAAACTCAAACACGCACAAGCTCGTTTTGGGCCAACCCATTAGATGGCACGTTGGCAAAGAGCGCAAGCCCAACTTGCCGGCATCGCCACGAAACCGCGACGCCGTCGGCTAACCGCAGGAAAACGCGTCGATTTCAGGAGAACTCGGTGTGCCGGTGGAACTCGCGCCGCAGCGCGGCCGCCACCGGCCCGGGCGCGCCGGCTCCGATCGGGCGGCCATCCAGGCGCACGACCGGCAGCACGATCTGGCTTGCCGCCGTCATGAAGGCTTCGCGCGCGGCATAGGCCTCGGCCACCGTAAACGGCCGCTCTTCCAGCACGAGGCCGTGCGCCCGCGCGACCTCCATGACGATGGCCCGCGATATGCCGCGCAGGATGCGCTGGTCGGCCGGCCGCGTGAGCAGCCGGCCGTCATCGCTGACGATCCAGGCATTCGACGACGCTCCCTCGGTCACGAAACCGTCCCTATCGACGTACCAGGCTTCGCGCGCTCCCTGCTCGCGCGCGAACTGCTTGGCGAGCACGTTCGGCAACAGCGCGATCGACTTGATGTCGACCCGGCTCCAGCGGCTCTCCGGCACGGTGACGACCGATACCCCGCGGGCGGCCTCCTCCTCCCGCTTGCTGCGGTCGAGGCTGCGGGCGGTGACGACCAGGGAGGGCGCGGTGGCGGGCGCGGGAAACGCATGGTCGCGGCGCGCCACCCCGCGCGTGACCTGAACATAGACGATGCCGTCGCGCACGCGGTTGCGCGCCACGGTCTCATGCAGCACGATCGAGAGCGCCGGGGCGGCCATCGGCGGCGTGATGCGGAGCTCGGCAAGCGAGCGCGCGAGGCGCGCGAGATGGCGCCGCTCGTCGACCAGACGTCCGTCCCTGACCTCGCAGACTTCGTAGACGCCGTCGGAGAACTGGTAGCCGCGATCCTCGACGTGGACCACGGCGTCGCGGTGGGGCTGATAGCGCCCGTTCACATAGGCGATGCGGGACATGGATTTCGCTGCGGTTGCGCCGGGCCTAATCCATGCCGAGCGCCTTGAGCTTGCGATGAAGCGCGGAGCGTTCCATGCCCACGAATTCGGCCGTGCGCGAAATGTTGCCGCCGAACCGGCTGATCTGGGCGCGCAGGTATTCGCGCTCGAACGCCTCGCGCGCCTCGCGCAGCGGCAGGCCCATCAAGTGCTCCCCGCCGTTGCCGTGCGGCATGTTGGGCACCATCGACCCCACGTCCGGCGGCAGCATGTCGGCGCCGACCTCCGCGTCGAGATCGCCGCCGGCCAGGATCATCAACCGTTCGACGTTGTTGCGGAGCTGGCGCACGTTGCCGGGCCAGTCGTGCGACTGCAGCACGGCCATGGCGTCGGGCGCGATCCGGCGTACCGGCAGGCCGGTCGCCTGCGAGATCTGCTCCATGAAATAGCCAACAAGCTCGGGGACGTCGTCGCGCCGCTCCGCCAATGGCGGCACGCGCAGCGGCACGACCGACAGCCGGTGATAAAGGTCCTCGCGGAACTTTCCGGTGGTAACCTCGGCCTGGATATTGCGGCTGGTCGAGGAGACGATGCGAACATCGACCGAGACCTTGCTGCCGCCGCCGACCCGCTGAAAGGTCTGGTCGACCAGCACGCGCAGGATCTTGTTCTGCGTCTCGCGCGGCATGTCGGCGATCTCGTCGATGAACAGCGTGCCGCTGTGCGCTTCTTCGAGCGCCCCGACTTTGCGGGTGTGGGCGCCGTTGGCCTCGGTTCCGAACAGCTCGACCTCCATGCGCTCCGGCATCATGGCGGCGGCGTTGATGACCACGAACGGCCCGGCCGCGCGGTGCGAGCGCGCATGAATCGTGCGCGCCGCCAGTTCCTTGCCGGCGCCGGGCGGACCCACGATCAGCACGCGGCTGTTGGTCGGCGCGACCTTCTCGATCTGAAGGCGGAGCTGATGGATGGCGGAGGAATGGCCGACCAGCCGGCTCGGAACCGGCGAAAGTTGCATGAGCTCGCGCACCTCGCGCTTGAGGCGCGAGTTCTCCAGCGCGCGCTCGGCCACCAGCACGAGGCGATCGGCCTTGAACGGCTTTTCGATGTAGTCATAGGCGCCGCGCTTGATCGCCGCGACGGCGGTCTCGATGTTGCCGTGGCCCGAGATCATCACCACTGGCAGCGCCGGATGCTCCTCCTTGACGAGGTCGAGGAGCTGAAGCCCGTCGAGGCGGCTGCCTTGCAGCCAGATGTCGAGAAACACCAGGTTGGGGCGCCGCGCGGTGATGGCGGCGATCGCTTCGTCGCTGTTGCCGGCGGTCCTTGTGCCATAGCCCTCATCCTGCAGGATGCCGGCGACGAGATCGCGGATGTCGGCTTCGTCATCGACGATGAGAATATCGAACTTCATGTGGCCGGCTCATGAGTTGGTGTTCCTGCCGTTTGGGGCAAGTCCGCGGTGGCAAAGGCAAGGCGCACCCAGGTGCCGCGCGCGCCCGCGGTCCGTTCCGAGGCGTCGCGCAACCCAATGAAGCCACCGTGTTCTTCCAGAATCTTTCCGACGATGGCGAGGCCGAGCCCGGTCCCCTTCTCGCGCGTGGTGACATAGGGCTCCAGCAGACGGTTGCGGTTCTCCCGGGGCAGGCCGACGCCGTTGTCGAGGACATCGATGGTGATCATCTGGCCCTCGCGCGCGGCGGAAATCTTGATCTGCCCGCGCCCGAGTTCGGATGCCGGCACGGCCGCCACCGCCTCGGCTGCGTTCTTGATGATGTTGGTGAGCGCCTGCGCGATCAGCCGGCGGTCGAACCTGGCCGGCATCGGGTCTTCGGCGAATTCCGCCTCGATATCGATATCGGCATTGCTCACGCGCATCAGGAACACGACCTGGCGCACCGTGTCGGCGACGTCCTCGTCGGCAATGACCGGCTTCGGCATGCGCGCGAAGCGCGAGAACTCGTCGACCATGCGCCGGATATCCTCGACCTGGCGCACGATCGTGCTGGTGCACTGCTCGAACACCGCGCGATCCTCGGTAATGGTCCGGCCATACTTGCGGCGCAGGCGCTCGGCCGAAAGCTGGATTGGGGTGAGCGGGTTCTTGATCTCGTGGGCGATGCGGCGCGCCACGTCGGCCCAGGCCGAGGTGCGCTGGGCCGCCACCAGCTCGGTGATGTCGTCGAGCGTGATGACGTAGCCATGCTGCGGGTCGGCCGACTGCTCGGTGGTCACGCGCACCGAGACGGTGCACTCGCGGCCGCCGCGGGTGATCGAGATCTGACCTTGGACGAGGCGCTGCTGTCCGGTGCGCGCCGTGTTCACCATGTGATCGAGCTCGGGCACGATCTCCACCACCGGCCGGCCGAGGGCGGCGCTTTCGGTGCAATTGATGATCTGCTCGGCCGAGCGGTTGAGGATGCTGATGTGGCCGTTGGCGTCGACACCGATCACGCCGGCGCTGGCGCCCGCCAGCACCGCCTCGGTAAATCGACGGCGGCGGTCGATGAGGTCACGCGCGCGCACGAGGTCGTCGCGCTGGGTGCGCAGTTCCTGCGTCATCTTGTTGAAGGTCTCACCGAGCTGGGCGATGTCGCCTTCCGACTTGCGCACCGGGACCTGGACATAGAGATCGCCGGTCGACACGACCTGGGCGGCGCCGATCAGGCGCCGGATCGGCGCCACCAGCCGATTGGCGAAGTTGAACCCGATCCACACCGCCGACAGCAGCACCGTCAGCGCGATCACCGTGTACATCAGGGCGAACGCGATCTGCACGCCGAGCCGGCGCGCCTCGATGTTGGCATACTCGCTGATGCTCAGCCGCGTCTCGCGCAGGTTGGCGATCACCAGCGGGTCGAGCAGTCGCGCGACGAACAGAAACGCGTCCTCGTAGCCCCGCAGCTTGACGACCGCCGCCACGTAGTTGGCTTCCGGGATCAGTGCGACCGTCGGCTCGTTGTCCACCACCTTCGCCAAGGTCGAGCGCGGCGGCGCCATGAACTCCCGATGCATTCGCATCTCGGCCTTCTCGATGGTGGCCTGCTCGGAGTCGATCAGCATGGCGCCGGAGAGCCGGCGCAGCGATGCCTGCGCGGTCAGGAGCTGCCGGAACTTCTCCCGATCCTGGTCAAACAGCGGCCTGGCGCGCGCGAGATCGTAGGCCATCGCCATCACGTCGCCGCCGATCGTCTGCGCGTGCTCGCGCAGATAGGCCTCCGCCACGTTGACCGAATTCTCGATGACCGCGCGCGTGCGCAGGGAGAAGAAGCGATCGAGGCCGCGATCGAGCGTGATCGAAGCGACCACCGCGACCAGCACCGCCGGCACCGCCGCGATCACCGAGAACAGGCCCACGATGCGCACATGCAGGCGCGAGCCGGCGCGGCCGCGGCGCCGGGCCTGCACGATCTGCCACACGTCGCGCCCGATGACCCCGAGCAGGATCAGCACCGTGGCCGCGTTCACCAGGAGCAGCGTGACCACCACGTCGTGGGTGGGCGCGATCCAGGTGAGGCCGGTGAGGACAAGGAAGGTGACGAGCGCCGACAACAGCGCGATTCCGACCGCCGCCAGGCCGATGATGCCCGTGGCAAAGCCGCCCGCGGGGGCAGCCGTCACGGCGAGTTGGGCAGATCCAGCTTCCTCGACGGTCGTCATGAGCGCCTGTCGGCAGGCGCAATCGCTCGCAGCCAAAACGATCGCGCGTGATGTTTGACGGCTTGCCCCCGGCCGCGTGGGAACGGCTGATGCAGTTATACAACAATGTTGCAGAATTGCGACAACCCCGCGACGGCCGCGGTTTTCCCCCGCGAGCGCCGGCCGTCCTCGACGGTGACCTGGCAATTACGGGGCAAGGCCGGCGCGGCGCCGTGCCGCAGGCGGGGCTACGGCGCTCCGATCACGGTGGCCGGTTCGGCGTTGGGCGCCCTGCCCGCGCCAAAACCCCTGCCCTACCCGCTCGTGCGGATGACCTGGATATCGAGGTCGCGGATCTTCTTGCGCAGCGTGTTGCGGTTCACCCCGAGCAGATCGGCCGCCCGAATCTGATTGCCGCGGGTGGCGGCGAGTGCCGCCGACAGCAGCGGTTGCTCGATCTCGCGCAAGACCCGGTGATAAAGCCCGGGCGGCGGCAGCGCGTTGGCGAAGCCGGCAAAATAACGCGCCAGATGGCGCTCGACCGCGGAGGCGAGGCTTTCCTCGGCGCGCGCCTCGTCGGTTGGCGGCGCGATCGCGGGCTGCGCCAGCTCGGCCTCGATCACGGCGGCGGTGATCGTCTCCTGGGGATAGAGCGCGGCCAGCCGCCGCGCCAGGTTCTCCAGCTCCCGCACGTTGCCCGGCCAGCGATACTGCTTGAGCCGTTCGAGCCCGGCCTGGTCGAGCTGCTTGGCCGGCAGCCCTTCGCGCTCGGCCAGGGCGAAGAAATGCCGCAAGAGGTCAGGCACGTCCTCGATGCGCTCGCGCAGCGGGGGCAGGCGCAGCGGCACGACGTTGAGGCGGAAGAACAGGTCCTCGCGGAACAGGCCCTGCTGGATCAGCACGCGCAGGTCCTTGTTGGTGGCCGCGATAATGCGCACGTCGGCCTTGATCGGGGTGCGGCCGCCGACCGTGGTGTATTCGCCCTGCTGCAGCACCCGCAGCAGGCGGGTCTGCGCCTCCATCGGCATATCGCCGATCTCGTCGAGGAACAGCGTGCCGCCTTCCGCCTGCTCGAAACGCCCGGCGGCGCGGGCGTTGGCGCCGGTGAAGGCGCCCTTCTCGTGGCCGAACAGATCCGATTCAATGAGATCGCGCGGAATGGCCGCCATGTTGATGGCGACGAAGGGGCCGGCGCGGCGCTTGCCGTAGTCGTGCAGCGCGCGCGCCACCAGTTCCTTGCCGGTCCCCGACTCGCCGGTGATCATGACGGTGAGGTCGGTCTGCATGAGCCGCGCCAGCACGCGATAGATTTCCTGCATCGCCGGCGAGCGGCCGATGAGCGGGATGTTGTCGAACTCCTCCGCGCTGGCCGGCGCGCGCGGCCGGGCTTTGGGTTCCGACAGCGCGCGGCCGACGATTGCGATCAGCTCCTTGAGATCGAACGGTTTGGGCAGGTACTCGTAGGCTCCGCGCTCGGAGGCGCGGATGGCGGTCATGAACGTGTTCTGCGCGCTCATGATGACGACCGGCAGTTCTGGCCGCAGCTTCTTGATGCGGGGCAGCAGGTCGAACGCGTTCTCGTCCGGCATCACCACGTCGGTGATGACGAGATCGCCGCTGCCCTGGCTGATCCAGCGCCACAGCGTGGCGGCGTTGCCGGTCGAGCGCACCTCATAGCCGGCGCGCGAGAGGGCCTGGTTGAGCACCGTGCGGATGGCGGCATCGTCGTCCGCGACCAGTATCGTTCCTGCGGGCATTGGTTTCCCCTTCAGGTCAGGCCGCCCGGCTCGGCGTCGTCACCCGTGAACTTGGGCATGAGCACGCGAAAGATCGTCCGTCGCGGCTGCGACTCGCATTCGATGATGCCGCCATGATCGCCCACGATCTTGGCGACCAGCGCCAGGCCAAGCCCGCTACCGCTCGGCTTGGTCGTGACAAAGGGATCGAACAGGTGCGGCATCAGGTCTTCGGGCGCGCCGGGACCGTTGTCCTTGACGCAGAACTCGAGCGGCAGCGCCACCCGCGTCTTGCTGCCGGGCAGCGACAGCCGCACGCCCGGCCGAAACGCGGTCGAGAGCTGGATTTCGCCGTCGGAGGATTCGCCGATCGCTTCGGCCGCGTTCTTCACCAGGTTGAGAAAGACCTGGATGAGCTGGTCGCGGTTCGCATAGACCGACGGCAGCGACGGGTCGTAGTCCTCTACGAAGCGGATGTGACGCCCAAATCCCGACTGCGCCAGGCGCTTGACGTGTTCGAGCACGGAGTGGATGTTGACCGGCTCGCGCTCGATCGGCCGCTCGTCGGCAAACACCTCCATGCGGTCGACCAGCTTGACGATGCGGTCGGCCTCCTCGCAGATGAGCCGGGTGAGCGAGCGATCCTCGTCGGTGGCCGACTGTTCGAGGAGTTGCGCGGCGCCGCGAATGCCGGACAACGGGTTCTTGATCTCGTGCGCCAGCATGGCGGCCAGCGCAATGACCGAGCGTGCCGCCCCGCGATGGGTGAGCTGGCGGTCCATCTTGTCGGCGATGGTGCGCTCCTGCAGCATCACCACGATGTATCCCGGCTGCTCCGGCATGGGCGCCACGTGCAGATCGACGAGGCGCTCGCCGGGGATGCGCGGCGTCGACAAGTCGACCTTGTATTCATTGACCGCCGCCCCACCGCGGCGGACTTGCTCGACCAGGGCAAGCAGCGGGCTTCCGAACGGCACCACGTCGCGCAGCGCGTAGCGGCGCAAGAGCGGCAGCGATGCTTCGAAGAAGGATTCGGCGGCAACGTTGGCGTCGGCGATCTTGCCGTCGGGCGCGATGACGATGACCGGATGCGGCAGCGAGTTGAGCACCGCTTCGGCCGCGCCGGCGAACGAGGCCAATGGTTCGACGGCGCTCATGCGGCGGCCCTCCAGGCGAACGAAGCGAACGCGTCCGCCAGCAAGCGTTGCACCTCGCCCGGCGCCTCGGAGGTCAGGACGCGGGTGCGCCACGACCTGAGGAGATGCGGGGCGGCGCCCGCCATCTTGGCGGCCACGTCGAGGCCCCATGCCAAATGCTTGCGCGCCTGGCGCAGGCCCGCCCGCGTGCCGTGATGGGCGAGCATGTCCTCGTAAAGCTCGGCGAGAAGCGCCCATTGCACGTCAAGCGGCGGCTCGCCTGCGCGCTGGCCGGTGGCCAGGAAGCGCGCCAACTGGCCGGGGAACCACGGCCGCCCGTGGGCGCCGCGCCCGACCATCACCGCGTCGGCACCCGAGGCACGCAGCGCCGCTGCCGCCTCGTCGAAGGATCGGATGTCGCCGTTGACGACGACGGGGATTGCCACGGCGTCCTTGATCGCGCGCACGGCGGCCCAGTCGGCGCGGCCGGCGTAGAATTGATTGCGGGTGCGGCCGTGCACCGCCACGAGGCGCACGCCCGCCGCTTGCGCCCGCCGCGCCAGCTCGGCCGCGTTGAGGGAGCGTTCGTCCCAGCCAAGCCGCATCTTCAGCGTGACGGGAACCGATGCGGCGGCGACCGTCGCCTCGATCAGCCTGTGAGCGTGATCGAGGTCGCGCATGAGGGCGGATCCCGATTCGCCGTGGGTGACGTGCCTGGCCGGGCAGCCCATGTTGATGTCGATGATGTCGGCGCCGGCATCCCGCGCGATGCGGGCGCCGGCGGCCATCCATTGCGCTTCGCAGCCGGCGAGTTGGACGGCGTGGACGCCCACGCCGTGCCATTGCGCGCGCACGCGCATGTCGGCACGCCCGCCCGCCAGCGCGGCACAGGCGGTCATTTCCGACACCGCGAGCCCCGCGCCCAGCCGGGCGGCCAGGCGGCGGAACGGCACGTCGGTGACGCCCGACATCGGCGCCAGGATGACGCGGTTGTCCAGGCGCACGCCGCCCACGCGCAGGGCTTCGCTGGCGAAAATTCCTGTGCTGGTCACCATCGTAATATGCCTATATTTTAGGCCCGCGGCGTCATTGCTTATAGTTTAGCCATCCAGGCGAATTAGGCAAGTATTGCGATGCAACAATTCACGCGGTGACCGGGCGGCGGCCGGACGGTCCGGGGTTTTGTCGCGCGCGAGGACGGGTTAAAGCCAATCGGCACGGAGCTTGCGATGGCGTTTGTGGCAGCAGTGGTCGTTGCGGCCGGTCGCGGCGAGCGCGCCGGCGGCGAGTTGCCCAAACAATATCGCCTCTTTGCCGGCAAGCCGGTGATCCGCGCGGCCCTCGAAGCCTTTACCGGCCATGCCGGGGTGAGGCTGGTGCAGCCAGTGATCCACGGCGACGATGTTGCGCATTTTCGTGCGGCGACGGGCGCGCTGCACACGCTCGATCCGGTCATCGGTGGGCCGACCCGCCAGCTCTCCGTCGCTGCCGGGCTCGAAGCGCTCCTCTCTCACCGTCCCGACGTCGTGCTGGTGCACGACGCCGCGCGGCCCTTCGTGTCGGCGGTCCTCATCACGCGCGCGATCGAGGCGGGCGCGCGCGGGGCGGCGGTGCCGGCGCTGGCGCTGAGCGACACCATCAAGGCGGTGGCGGACGGCCGTATCGTCGCCACGCTTGACCGCGATCGACTGCGCGCGGTGCAGACGCCGCAGGTTTTCGACTTTGCCGCGCTCATCGCGGCGCACCGCTCGGCGGCGGCTGCCGGCCGCCACGATTTTCCCGACGATGCCGCGCTCGCCGAATGGGCGGGCATGACCGTCAGCGTCTTCGAGGGCGAGGAATCCAACATCAAGCTCACGACCGCGGACGACTTTGCGCGGGCAGAGGCCTGGCAATCCGCCCGTCTCGGCGACATCCGCGTCGGCGCGGGCTACGACGTCCACGCCTTCGGCGAGGGTGATCACGTCATGCTCGGCGGCGTGCGCATCCCCCATGCGCGCGGGCTCGCCGGCCACTCCGATGCCGACGCCGCGCTGCACGCGCTGGTTGACGCCATCCTCGGCGCGCTGGCGGAGGGCGACATCGGCGCCCACTTCCCGCCCGGTGATCCGCAGTGGCGCAGTGCAAGTTCCGACCGCTTCCTGCGCTTTGCGGTCGAGCGCGTGCACGCGCGCGGCGGTTTGATCGCGCATCTCGACCTGACCCTAGTGTGCGAGGCGCCGCGCATCGCGCCCCACCGCGAAGCCATGCGCGCGCGCATCGCCGAGATCGCCGACCTTGCGCTCGATTGCGTGGCGGTGAAGGCGACCACCAGCGAACGGCTCGGCTTTACCGGACGCGGCGAAGGGATCGCCGCCTACGCGACCGCGACGGTGCGCCTGCCGTGGAGCCGGCCATGATCGACGCGGAGGTGACCGCACGGGCGCGGCAGGTCGTCGAATCGTGCGTGGCGCGCGGCCTGATGATCGCCACCGCCGAATCCTGCACCGGCGGGCTGGTGGCGGCGGCGATCACCGAAATACCGGGCTCCTCCGGCGCGCTCGCCTGCGGGTTCGTCGCCTATTCGAACGCGGCCAAGGAACGCATGCTGGGGGTGGCGAACGAGATTCTGCGGCGGGATGGCGCGGTCAGCCGCGCCTGCGCCGAGGCCATGGCCGAGGGGGCGCTAAAAAATTCGTCGGCCGATCTCGCGGTGGCCATCACCGGCATTGCCGGCCCGAGCGGAGGCTCGCCCGAAAAGCCGGTCGGGCTCGTGCATTTTGCCGCCGCCGACCGCGCCGGCCGCCGCTGCCACCGCGAGGATCGTTTCGGCGACATCGGGCGCACGGAAATCCGGCGCAGATCGGTACTCATCGCGCTCGCGATGGTCGAGGAACTGGCTACTCGCGCGTGAGCTTCTTGCGCAGCATCGCGCCCAGAATATTCGAATAATCGTCGGTCCAGGCCCGCCCCTGCCCGCCGCCGACCCGCTGCCACCCGCGTGCCAGCAGGTCGCCAGCGTCGGCCGGAGCGCGCGCCACCACCATGGCGATGGAATTGGCCTTGAAGTCGGCAGTGAGCTGTTGCCCGAGGCCATCCTGCTTGAGGAACGCGATCATGCCCTCGGCCTGCGCGCCCGCCGCTATGACCGGCGCCAGATCGAGGTGGCGGTTGGAAATGTGAATGACGAGCGTACCGCGCGGAGATAGCCGCGTGCGGTAGATCGCGAACGCCTCGCGCGTGAGCAGGTGCACGGGGATGGCATCGGAGGAGAACGCGTCGAGCACGATCAGGTCGTATCGTTCGGGCGCCGCCGCAAGGGTGAGCCGGGCGTCGCCAAGCACGATCGGCGCGGTCGCCGCGCACGCCGAAAGGAAGCGAAACATGGCGGGGTTGCGCGCGATCCGGACCACTTCCGGATCGATCTCGTAGAACGTCCAGGTTTCCTCCGGCTGGCGATGGCAGGCGAGGCTCCCCGCCCCCAGCCCGACCACGGCGACCTTCTCGAACGTGCCGCGCGCATGCCGCGTCGCCGTAATGCCTTCGGAGATCGGCCCGCCAAAATAATAATAGGTGAGCGGCTCGGGCCGGCCGGTGATTTCGAATCCTTGCTCGTTGCGCAGGTGCGTCGCGCCGTGGATGGTCGTGCCGTGCATCAGCACGCGATAGCGCCCGTCGGCGGTGTCGATCACCTGGTGGACACCGAAGAAGCTGCGCGCAAGCTCGATGCGGTCGAGACCGGGCGTCCACGCGCCAGTGAACACGAACGACAGGACGACGAGCGCAAGCACGTACGCCGGCTGGCTGCGCCGCAGAAAAATAAACGCCACCAGCAGGACGGTCGCAACCTTGCAGGCGATGTCGGTGCCCGCGGGCAATTGTCCGCCGAACGCGATGCGCGCCGCGACGACGCCGGTGACCGCCGCCAGCACGGGCCAGGTCTGGCGGACGATGGCAGGCAAGCCACCAGCGAACATTCCCGGCAGCGCCAGCAGCGCGGCCACGACAAGGATCGGATATTCGTAGATGTTGTTGAAGAGATAGGGCGCGGCAAGGCCGGCGAACGCACCGCCGATCACGCCGCCGAGCGACACCCAAAGATAGAACTCGGTGAGATGCGCGGGCGCGGGCCGGCGGCGGTAGAGCTCGCCGTGACAGAGGAACGTGAGCAGCACGAAGGCCAGGAGGTTGAACGCGATCGAGACGAGCCAGTGCGGCTTGATGACGCCGAGGAGCGTCACGGCCACTGGCGCGACCGCGAGCGGCGCGAGCCGCACCACCGCGTGATGGCTGAGCCACGGTTTATCGCGGAACACGGCGACGAAGGTGAGCAGATACAGCGCCAGCGGAACAACCCAGAGGAATGGTGCCGCCGCGATGTCGGTCGTGAGAAAGGCGGTGACCGCGATCACCAGGCCGGACGGAGCCGCGGCTAGCGCGGCCCAGCGCAGGCGCTCGCCGATGGTTGTCGGTGGCGACGCCTCGGCTCGCATGGGCGCAACGATCGCGCCGCGCGCCACGAACAGCGCGGCAATGGCGATGCCGGGCACCAGCGCCGCGAAGCCGATGGACCAGAACCGCGCCTGCGCGCCCAGCGGCAACAGCGGCTCGATCAGGAATGGATAGGCGATGAGCGCCGCGAACGATCCGAGGTTGGAGGCGGCGTAGAGGACGTAAGGGTTGTCGGCCTGCGGATGACCGCTCGCTGCGAACCAGTTCTGCAAGAGCGGCGCGCTCGCGGAGAGCGCCACGAACGGGAGCCCGATCGACGCGACGAACAATCCCACGAGCCAGAGCTCGACGCGGGACAACGGCGGTGCCTCGAAGCCGGCGGCGATGCCGATCGGCAGCGTCAGCGCCGCGGCGGCAAGGACGCCGAGGTGAACCAGCGCGGCGTTCTTCGGCGCGAGCCGCCGGGCCAGCAGATGTGCGTAGCCATAGCCCGCCAGCAGGGCGGCCTGGAAGAACACCATCGCCACCGACCACACCGACGGCGATCCACCGAGCCGCGGCAGCACCATTTTGGCGAACATCGGCTGCACGACAAAAAGGAGCAGCGCCGAGGCGAATAAGGTCGCCGCATAGAGCGCGGGCGCGAGCCAGAGCGCCGACGGCGAAGTGCGGACGGTCGGTTCGAACGTGGTCATCGAGCGGCCCGAGAAGGCCACCCTAGGCCGACAACCTTAAGCACGCGTTATGCGGCGCAGCCGTAAACTTCGTCGGCACGCTGCTCGAACGCGGCGGAGAAGCGGCGGAAGGCGGCGTCGAACACCGTCCCCATCAATAATCCCAGCGTGCGGCTCCTGAACTCGTAGCCGATGTAAAAGCCGACCTCGCAGGCGCGCTCGGCGACCGGCCGAAACACCCAGCGGTTCTCCAGGTGGCTGAACGGACCATCGACATATTCGACGAGGATCGTCCGGCGCGGCCTGGCAAGCGTCACGCGGCTGCTGAACCGCTCCTTGATGAGCTTGTAGGCGACGGTCATGTCGGCGAACAGCACCTCGGCGTCCTCCTCCACGCTGCGCCGGCGCACCCTGAGGTCGTGGCACAGCGGCAGGAACTGCGGGTACTTCTCGACATCGGCGACAAGGTTGAACATGTCGTCGGCGGTATGGCGCACGATGTGCCTGGTCGAGAACTCCCGCATCAGCGCCCGCTCGCTGCGCGCGCCGACTTCAGGCGCGCAAAATCCTCCCCCGCGTGATGGGAGGAGCGGGTGAGCGGACTTGACGACACCATGAGAAATCCCTTGGCGTAGGCGATCGTCTGATAGTCCTTGAACTCCTCGGGCGTGACGAAGCGCGCGACCGGATGGTGCTTGCGCGTCGGCTGCAGGTATTGGCCGATGGTGAGGAAGTCGACCTCGGCCGAGCGCAGGTCGTCCATCACCTGCAGCACCTCGTTGCGGTGCTCGCCGAGGCCGACCATGATGCCCGACTTGGTGAACATGTGCGGGTCGATTTCCTTCACGCGCTGCAACAGCCGGATGGAGTGGAAATAGCGCGCGCCCGGCCGCACGGTGAGATAGAGCGAGGGAACGGTCTCCAGGTTGTGGTTGAACACGTCGGGGGCGGCGGCCACGACCACTTCGAGCGCACCGTCCTTGCGCAGGAAATCGGGGGTCAGAATCTCGATCGTGGTCGAACGACAGCGCGCCCGAGTGGCGCGGATCACCGCGGCGAAATGCGCCGCTCCGCCGTCGGAAAGATCGTCGCGGTCAACCGAGGTGACGACGACGTGGGCAAGGCCGAGCCTCTGCGTGGCCTCGCCGACGCGCTCGGGCTCGCGGGGATCGAGCGGGCCGGGCAGGCCGGTCTTGACGTTGCAGAACGCGCAAGCGCGCGTGCAGGTGTCGCCCATGATCAGGAACGTGGCGTGCCTCTTGTCCCAGCACTCGCCGATATTGGGACAGCTCGCCTCCTCGCACACCGTGTGCAGCCCGTGCGCGCGCACGATGCCGAATGTATCGGCATAGCCTTTCGAGACCGGCGCTTTTACGCGAATCCAATCCGGTTTGCGGGGCACAGGCGTGTCCGGCCGGCGGACCTTTTCGGGGTGGCGCGGCCGGGTGGTGTCGAGCACGACGACCATCATTGCGTCCTTTGGCGCTTACATACGCGCGGCCTGCCCGCCCCGCAAGGCGCGGGGGTCCGGCGGTTCGCTCGATCAAGCCCGCGGCGGCGCGCCCGCGCGCCGCGGCGCGCGGGCCGCTGTCAGTCCGGCTCCTCCATGGTGAAACCGACGTTCAGCGTCACCTGGAAATGCGCGACCTTGCCGTTCTCGATATGGCCGCTCTGGCGCACGATCTCGAACCACCGCAGGTTGCGGATGGTCTTGCTGGCGCGGGCGACCGCGGCCTGGATGGCGTCCTCGATGCTGGTGTCCGAGGTCCCGACGATCTCGATGACCCGGTAAACATGATTGCTCATGCGATTTCTCCCTGCGCGGCCGGCCCACCATGCCCCGGCACTGTAGCAGGCCGCTACATGTTCAGCACGCGTCCATAAGCGTCGAGCACCGCCTCCTTCATCATCTCCGACAGCGTCGGATGCGGGAACACGGTGTGGATGAGCTCCTCCTCCGTGCTCTCCAGGTTCATGGCCACGACGTAGCCCTGGATCAGCTCGGTGACCTCGGCCCCGACCATGTGCGCCCCCAAGAGCTGGCCGGTCTTGCTGTCGAACACCACCTTGACCAGGCCCTGGTCCTCGCCCAGCGCGATCGCCTTGCCATTGCCCATGAACGGAAAGCGGCCGACGCGCACCTCGTAATTCATCTCCTTGGCCCTGGCTTCCGTCAGGCCAACCGAGGCGATCTGCGGCGAGCAATAGGTGCAGCCGGGAATCAGCCGCTTGTCGATTGGGTGGGGATTCAAGCCCTTGATCGCCTCGATACAGATGACGCCCTCATGCTCGGCCTTGTGCGCGAGCAGCGGCGGGCCGGCGACATCGCCGATGGCGTAGATGCCCGCCACGTTGGTCCGGCCGTAGCCGTCGGCCACGATGGCGCCGCGCTCGATCTTCACGCCGAGCCTCTCGATGCCGAGGTTCTCGACATTGCCGACGACGCCGACCGCGGAGATGACGCGCGCAACCTCGACGGCCTGCGCCTTGCCCTTGTCGTCCTCAAATGTTGCGCGCACGGAATCAGCCCTCTTGTCGAGGCCGGTCAGCTTGGCGCCGGTGAAAATCCTAATACCCTGCTTCTCAAAACTCCTGCGGGCGAAGGCCGCGATCTCGGCATCCTCAACGGGGAGGATCTGCGGCAGCACTTCGATGACGGTGACCTCGGCGCCGAGCGTGCGGTAGAACGAGGCGAACTCGATGCCGATTGCGCCCGAGCCAATCACGAGCAGCGACTTCGGCACGCTGTCCGGCACCATCGCCTCGAAATAGGTCCAGATCAGTTTGTTGTCGGGCTCCATGCCGGCCAGCGCGCGCGGGCGCGCACCGGTGGCGATGATGATGTGCTCGGCCTGGTAGCTGCCGGGCCCAAGCGCTCCCTTGGGAGCCTCGCCCTTGGCGGGCTTGACCGTGACCTTGCCGGGCGCCTCGATTGCGGCCTCGCCCCAGATCACCGCGACCTTGTTCTTCCGCATCAGGAAGCCGACGCCGTCGTTGAGGCGCTTGGCCACCGCGCGCGAACGCTTGACGAGGGCGGCCGCATCGAAGGCGACGTTGTCGGCGGTGAGCCCGTAGTCCTTGGCGTGCTGCAGGTAGTGGAAGATTTCCGCCGAGCGCAGCAGCGCCTTGGTCGGGATGCAGCCCCAGTTGAGGCAGATGCCGCCGAGATGATCGCGCTCGACGATCGCGGTTTTCAAGCCGAGCTGCGCGGCGCGGATGGCCGCGATGTAGCCGCCGGGGCCGGCGCCAATGATGAGGATGTCATAGGTGTCGGGCATGGCTATGTCCTCGGAGGCCGATGCTGTCGGGCCGTTGCGTTCGGCGGCGGGTCATTCCTGCCACATCCCGCCTGTGCAGGCGACCGCCCCGTCGCGCCGTCGAGCCATCGCATCACATTCTGACGACATTCGACAGGCGCACGCAGTCGTCGTTCATCTGGGTGAACAGCCGGTCGGCTGGCTCGAACAGCTTGTCGAATTGGGAGATCTGCGTTGCTCTCGCCGCATCCACGATGCGCATGAGCGTGCGCGTGAGTTCGGTATAGCGGGCGCGCGTGGCCTCCTCTTGGAAGTTGGCAAGATAGGTGCCGAGCGCGCCGAAGCGGGCGACCGCGCTCTGCGCCTCGACGCGATCGTTGTCGGAGCCGCGGGTGGCGGTTGCCGCGCTGTCGCGGTCACCGGCTGGCATAATCAGCCCCACCCGCTGCTTGACCAGGAAATAGGTCTCGATGATCTCGCGGCAGGTGCGCATGTATTCGCCGCGCGCCACGTTGCGCTGGACGATCTGCAGGCTTTCGTGAAACAGGTAGCCCTGATAGATCGAGGAACTGAGCGACAGGACCGCGATGAACATCGGAAAATAGATCATCAGGACGGATCGCAGCGGCGGTGCGCTGGCCGTCGGCGCCGGGCTCTGGTCGGCTCTCATCGCAGGTCCTCGACCACGGCGCTCTACACCACCATGCCCACCGGATTTTCGATGTAGGTCCGGAACGCCTCCAACAGCCGGGCGCCGAGCGCGCCGTCGACGGCGCGGTGGTCGGTGGAAAGCGTCACCTTCATCTGCGTCGCGATCTCGATCTTGCCGCCGCGCACGAGGGGCCGCGGCTCGCCGGCCCCGATGGCCAGGATCGTTGCGTGCGGCGGGTTGATCACCGCGGCGAAGTCCTCGATGCCGTACATGCCGAGGTTCGAGATCGCGGTGGTGCCGCCCTGGTACTCGTCGGGCTTGAGGCGGCGCCCGCGCGCCCGCGCGGCCAAATCCTTCATCTCGTTGGAGATCTCGATCAGATTCTTGCGTTCGGCCCGGCGCACGATCGGCGTGATCAGGCCGCCGGGGATAGCCACCGCCACGCCCACGTCGGCGTGCTTGTGCTTGAGCATGCCGCCGTCGGTCCAGGTGACGTTGGCCTCCGGCACCTTGATCAGCGCGAGCGCGATCGCCTTGATGACGAAGTCGTTGACCGAGAGCTTCCAGGCCGGCGCGCCGTCCTCGCCCTTGGGCGCGACGGCGTTGACGTCTGCGCGCGCGGCGAGCAGCCGGTCGATGGTGCAGGTGACGGTGAGGTAGAAGTGCGGGATCGTCAGCTTCGCCTCGACCACGCGGCGCGCGATGATCCTGCGCATGTTGTCGTGGGGGACGACCTCGTAGGAGCCGGGCTCGAACAGCGCGCGGATGCGCTCGTCGGACGGCGCCTGGATCGGCGGCGGCGCCTGGATCGGCCGCAATGCAGCCGGCACGGCGGCCGGCGGCGCAACGCCCGCTTTCGCCGCCGTCACATCGCGCGCAATGACACGGCCATGCGGGCCCGAGCCCGCGATGCGCGCGATGTCGATG
>DATBWJ010000114.1:0-7340 GCA_036514935.1 Xanthobacteraceae bacterium | reverse complement strand
CCTCGTCGCCAAGACCGACATCGCCGTCGGCCAGGCGCTCGCGCCGCAGGACCTGCAGTGGCAGCGCTGGCCGGCCGCCTCGGCGAGCGCGGCGTTCGTGCGCCGCAACGAGCGGCCCGACGCGCCGGGCGAGCTTGCCGGCACCATCGCGCGCTCGCCGATCGCAACCGGAGAGCCGGTGCGCGAGGCCCGCCTGATCAAGGCCAAGGGTTCGGGCTACCTGGCGGCGATCCTGCCCTCGGGCATGCGCGCCATCTCCACCGACATCTCGCCGGAGACCGGCGCGGGCGGGTTCATCCTGCCCAACGACCGCGTCGACGTGATCCTGTCGCGCCGCGACCGCGAGGCCGAGCGGGCGGGCGCCGCCGAGACCTATGTCAGCGAGACCATCCTGGGCGACGTGCGCGTGCTCGCCATCGACCAGACCATCGAGGAAAAGAACGGCCAGCGCGTCGTGGTCGGCAAGACCGCGACGCTCGAGCTCACGCAGCGCCAGGCCGAAATGCTCGCGCTCTCGCGCCAGCTCGGCACCTTGACGCTCGCCCTGCGCAGCCTCGCCGACGCCGGTCCTTCCAAGCCGAGCGCGGGTGCCGAGGCCAAGGACACCGGGGCGAGCGGCCGCGTCAACATGGTCCGGTTCGGGGTGACGACGACGACGCTGCCGAAGTGACTGGGAGGGGAATTGCGCGATGGGGATGAGCACGCTGGTTCGCGTTGCGTCGCTGGGGGCTGCGCTCGCTCTTGCGCCCGCGCCGGAAGGCGTGCGGGCAGCCGACCAGCGCGAGGCGGCGGTTCCGGCGATCCAGATCGCCGCCAGCGAGGCGGGCGCGCACTTCGTCCCGCTCGGCATCGGCAAGTCGGTGGTGATCGATCTGCCGCGCGACATCAAGGACGTGCTGGTGGCCGATCCCAAGGTCGCCAATGCCGTCATCCGCACCTCGCGGCGCGCCTATCTGATCGGGGTTGCGGTCGGCCAGACCAACATCTTCTTCTTCGACGCCGACGGTCGCCAGATCGCCGGCTTCGACCTGGCGGTGACGCGCGACCTCAACGGCGTGCGCGCCGCCTTGCGCAGGATGTTCCCCGACGCCGACATGCGCATCGACGGGGTGAGCGACGGCGTGGTACTGACCGGCTCCGTCGCCAGCCCGGCGGAGGCCCAGCACGTCTACGACATCGCCACCCGCCTCACCGGCGACGGCAACAAGGTGGTCAACGGCCTCACCGTGCGCGGGCGCGAGCAGGTGATGCTGCGGATCACGGTGGCCGAGGTCCAGCGCGACGTCATCAAGCAGCTCGGCATCAACCTCAACGGCAGCCTCGGCCAGGGCTCGGTCGTGTTCGACTTCTCAACCAGCAACGCATTCTCCGCCTACGGGCAGGCGCTCACCACCAACACCTTCGGCACGCTGCGCTACAATTCGAGCGACGCCACCCTGCGCGCGATGGAGCGCGCCGGCGTCATCCGCACGCTCGCCGAGCCCAACCTGACCGCGATCTCGGGCGAGACGGCCAGTTTCGTGGCGGGCGGCGAGTTCCCGATTCCGAGCGGGCTGTCGTGCGACACCACGCGGTCGCCGCCGATCTGCCAGCCCTCGATCGACTTCAAGAAGTTCGGCGTGAGCCTGACCTTCACTCCGGTGGTGCTGACCGAGGGCCGCATCAGCCTCAAGGTCATGACCGAGGTCTCCGACCTGTCGACCGACAACGCGCTGACCCTGCAGGTGCCGAACTCGAACCAGGCGCTCACCGTTCCCTCGATCCGCACGCGGCGCGCCGAGACCACGGTCGAGATTCCCTCCGGCGGCGCGCTCGCCATGGCCGGCATGATCCAGGAGCAGACCAAGCAGCAGATCAACGGCGTTCCCGGGCTCATGCAGCTTCCGGTGCTGGGCGCGCTGTTCCGCAGCCGCGACTACATCAACCGGCAGACCGAGCTGATGGTGCTGGTCACCCCCTACGTGGTGCGCGCGGTCGCGCAGAAGGACCTGTCGCGGCCCGACGACGGCTTCGCCGACGTGTCCGATCCCTCGACCGTTCTGCTCGGCCGGCTCAACCGCATTTATGGCGTCGCCGGCAAGGTCGATCCGCGCCGCCTCTATCGCGGCACCTACGGCTTCATCCTGGACTGAGGGAGGCGATCGATGACAGGCACGCGCGTTGCGAGCTTCGGCCCCACCGGGGCGCGCGCCGCCGCGCTCGCGCTCCTCGCCGTCGCATTGTCGGCCTGCTACGTGCCGCGCGAGACCACCGAGACCATCCCCAATGACTACCGGCTGCGCCATCCGATCGCCATCCAGGAAGGCAGCCGCAAGATGGTGGTGCTGATCGGCACCCGCCGCGGCACGCTGACGCCGACCCAGCGCGCCGAGGTGATGAACTTCGCGCGCACCTGGCGCCACGAGGCGACGGGCGGCGTGCTGGTCGAGGTTCCCGCCGACACGCCCAATCACAAGGCGGCCTCGGAGGCGCTGCAGGAGGTGCGCGCGCTGCTCGCCGCCGCCGAGGTGCCGCCGCGCGCGGTGAGGGTTGTCTCGTATCAGGCCGGGGACGCCGGCACGCTCGCGCCGATCAAGCTCGCCTATCCGAAGATCGTCGCCGACGCCGGACCCTGCGGGCTGTGGCCGCACGATCTCGGCCCCGGCACCGACCCGCTCTACCTGGAAAACCGGCCCTACTGGAATCTCGGCTGCGCGAGCCAGCGCAATTTCGCCGCCATGGTGGCCGAGCCCGCCGATCTCGTGCAGCCGCGCGGCGAGATGCCGGCCTACACGGCGCGCCGCACCCAGGTGCTCGACAAGTACCGCAAGGGCGAGAGCCCGGCCACGACCTACGCCAACCCCAACCTGGGCAAGATCAGCGACGTTGGCCAATGATCCGCTACAGCCAGCAGACCGTCGAGGCCGAAGCCAGTCGCCTGCAGGCCGCCAGCCGCGACGAGCACATCGCGCCGGCCCCGCGCGTGTCGATTCAGGCGTTCTGCGAGACCGCCGAGACCGCGGGCGCCATGCAGGGCGCGGCCGAGGACCGCCGCCTGGCCAAGACCCACGTACGCGTTCAGATGGGCGGAATGGCGGCCGCGCTCGAGGCCTACCGCAACTCGCCGACGCCCAACATCATCATCCTGGAATCGGACAAGGCGAGCGAGGCCGTGCTGGCGCAGCTCGACGAGCTCGCGCAGGTATGCGACGCCGACACGCGCGTGATCGTCATCGGCCGCCACAACGACATCCTGCTCTACCGCGAGCTCGTGCGGCGCGGGGTGAGCGACTATCTCATCGCCCCGGTCACCACGATCGACGTGGTGCGCACCGTGTGCGGCCTGTATTCCACGCCCGAGGCCAAGCCGCTCGGTCGCATCGTGGCGGTGGTCGGGGCGAAGGGCGGCGTGGGCGCCTCCACCATCGCCCACAACGTGGCGTGGGCGATCGCGCGCGACATCGCGCTTGCCGCGGTGGTGGTCGACCTTGATCTCGCCTTCGGCACCGCCGGCCTCGACTTCAATCAGGATCCGCCGCAGGGCATCGCGGACGCGGTGTTCTCGCCCGATCGCATCGACATCGCCTTCGTCGACCGCCTGCTGTCCAAGTGCACCGACCACCTGAGCCTGTTGGCCGCTCCGGCCACGCTCGACCGCGTCTATGACTTCGCCGGCGAGGCCTTCGACCCGATCTTCGACGCCCTGCGGGCCTCGGTGCCGTGCGTGGTGCTCGACGTGCCCCATCTGTGGTGCGCCTGGACCAAGCACGTGCTGGTGGGGGCCGACGACATCCTGATCGTGGCGGCGCCCGACCTCGCCAACCTGCGCAACACCAAGAACCTGATCGACTTGCTGCGCGCGGCGCGCCCCAATGACCGGCGGCCGTCCTATTGCCTCAACCAGGTCGGCGTGCCCAAGCGCCCGGAGATCAAGCCCGCGGATTTCGCCAAGGCGCTCGAGGAGGAGCCGATCGCGATCCTGCCGTTCGAGCCGCAGACCTTCGGCACCGCCGCCAACAACGGGCAGATGATCGCGGAGGTCGCCGCCGGGCACAAGTGCGCCGAGATGTTTCGCCACATGGCGCAGCACCTCACCGGGCGGGCCGAGGTCAAGCGCTCGCGCTCGCTGTTGAGCCCGCTGCTGCACAAGCTGCTGGCGCGCTAGCGCCGGTCGCTGAACGGAGTCGCCGGTGTTCGGAAAGCGGTCCGCCTCGGTCACAGAACAGCCCGCCCCGCCCGCCTCGTCGGCGGTGCCGGCCTCCCCGCCGATCGCGCCCGCCGAGGTCGAGGAGGCCGGCCGCACGCCGTTCCCGTCGAGCGGGCTCGCCGCCCCGATCGTGGCGCCGCCTCCCACCCACGGCGGGCGGGTCGCGGTGCCCACCAACGTGCCGAAGGCGACCCCGCCGCCGACCGACGCGCGGCGCTCCGAAAGCTATTTTGAGACCAAGGCCACCATCTTCAGCGCGCTGATCGAGGCGATCGACCTTGCCCAGCTCGCGCGGCTCGACGCCGACTCCGCGCGCGAGGAAATCCGCGACATCGTCAACGAGATCGTCGCCATCAAGAACATCGTGATGTCGATCGCCGAGCAGGAGGACCTGCTCGACGACATCTGCAACGACGTGCTCGGCTATGGGCCGCTCGAGCCGCTGCTCGCGCGCGACGACATCGCCGACGTGATGGTGAATGGCTGCAGCACGGTCTACATCGAGGTCAACGGCAAGATCCAGAAGACCGGCACGCGCTTTCGCGACAACCAGCAGCTCCTCAACATCTGTCAGCGCATCGTCAGCCAGGTCGGCCGCCGCGTCGACGAATCCTCGCCGATCTGCGACGCCCGCCTGCCGGACGGCTCGCGCGTCAATGTCATCGTGCCGCCGCTGGCGATCGACGGGCCTGCGCTCACCATCCGCAAGTTCAAGCGCGACAAGCTCACGCTCGAGCAGCTCGTCAAGTTCGGCACGATCACGCCTGAGGGCGGGGATATCCTCAAGGTGATCGGCCGCTGCCGCATCAACACGCTGGTCTCGGGCGGCACCGGCTCCGGCAAGACGACGCTGCTCAACTGCCTCACGCGCTACATCGACGACGACGAGCGCGTCATCACCTGCGAGGACGCCGCCGAGCTGCAGTTGCAGCAGCCGCATGTCGTGCGGCTCGAGACGCGGCCGCCCAACCTCGAAGGCGAGGGCCAGGTCACCATGCGCGACCTGGTGCGCAACTGCCTGCGCATGCGGCCCGAGCGCATCATCGTCGGCGAGGTGCGCGGCCCGGAGGCCTTCGACCTGCTGCAGGCCATGAACACCGGTCACGACGGCTCGATGGGCACGCTGCACGCCAACAACCCGCGCGAGTCGCTCTCGCGCCTGGAATCGATGATCACCATGGGCGGCTTTGCGCTGCCCTCGCGCACCATCCGCGAGATGATCTGCGCCTCGGTCGACGTGGTGATCCAGGCGGCGCGCCTGCGCGACGGCTCGCGCAAGATCACCCACGTCACCGAGGTGATGGGGCTGGAGGGCGACGTCATCATCACCCAGGACCTGTTCGTCTACGACCTGGTCGGGGAGGACGCCAACGGCCGCATCATCGGGCGCCACCGCGCCACCGGCATCGGCCGTCCGCGCTTCTGGGACCGCGCCCGCTACTTCGGCGAGGAGAAGCGCCTGGCGGCCGCGCTCGACGCCGCCGAGGCGGTGGCGAGCGAGCCGATGCGAAGCTGAGCGCGGGCGATCGATGGCGCTCAACACGCTCGCAATCTTCTTCCTGGCCGCCGCCGCGATCGGCGGCCTCGCCTGGGTCTTTGTCTATCCCATTCTGTCGGGCGAGCGCCAGGCTGAGCGGCGCCGGCAGAGCGTGGCGCAGGCCGATTCCGGCATGCGCAAGGCGGTGGCAGCGCGCGCCGGCCAGCGCGTACGCCGCGAGCAGATCGAGGAGACGCTCAAGGAGCTCGAGACCCGCAGCAAGAAGGCCAAGAGCCCGCCGCTCTCCGTGCGCCTCGAACAGTCCGGGCTCGGATGGTCGAAGCGCCAGTTTGTGATCGTGTCGGCCGGCCTGGCGGCGGCATTCTTCGTCCTTCCGCTCACCGTCGGCGCCGACCTCCTCACCGCGGGCCTCGCAAGCCTCGCCGCCGGCTTCGGCCTTCCGCGCTGGCTGTTGTCGTTTCTCAAGAAGCGGCGCGAGCGCAAGTTCATCGACGACTTCCCCGACTCGGTCGACATCATCGTGCGCGGCATCAAGGCCGGCCTGCCCCTGCTCGACTCGCTCAAGATCATCGTCAGGGACGCGCCCGAGCCGCTGCGCGGCGAGTTCCGCGCCATCGTGGAGACGCAGGCCATCGGCCTGACGCTCGGCGAGGCGTGCGGCAAGCTGTACGAGCGCATCCCGCTGCCCGAGGCCAACTTCTTCGGCATCGTCATCTCCATCCAGCAGAAGGCCGGCGGCAACCTGTCGGAGGCGCTCGGCAACCTGTCCAAGGTGCTGCGCGACCGCAAGAAGATGAAGGCCAAGATCCGGGCGATGTCGATGGAGGCGAAGGCGTCGGCCGGCATCATCGGCGTGCTGCCGATCGTGGTCCTGCTGATCGTCTACGTCACCAGCCCCGACTACATCTCGCTCTTGTGGCAGCATCCGATGGGGCGCCTCATGATCGCCGGCAGCGCCCTGTGGATGCTGGTCGGCGTCTTCACCATGCGCAAGATGATCAACTTCGATTTCTGAGGCCATGCTCGAGCTCATCATCGACCGCCTTCATGACGTGCGCATGCTGACCAAGCTGTTGGCCGGGCTCGCCGCCGCCGCCGCCGTCATCACCATCGCCTTGGCGCTGTTCGGGCGCGACCAGTTGTCGAGGCGCATGGCCGCGGTTTCGATCGAGCGCGAGAAGATCCGCCAGCGCGAGCGCGAGCGGCTGGCGCGCGGCGAAAAGATCAGTTTGCGCACCTCGCCCAAGCAGTACATGCAGACGGTGGTGGAGCAGTTCAACCTGTCCAAATGGGTGGGGCAGGAGCAGGCCCGCCAAAAGCTGGTGCAGGCCGGCTACCGCGGGCACGGTCCCTACGTGGCCTACCTGTTCTTCCGCATGGTGACGCCGCTTGCCCTGCTCGCCTTCACGTTGGTCTACGTGTTCCTGGTCCTCAATCTCGAGCAGCCGCTGGCGGTCAAGATCGGCATCTGCCTCGTTGCCGCCTATATCGGCATGCAGCTTCCCTATGTATTTCTCAAGAACCAGATCCAGAAGCGCAAGCTTTCCATCAACCGCGCCTTTCCCGATGCGCTCGATCTGCTGCTCATCTGCGTTGAGTCCGGCATGTCGACCGAGGCCGCGTTCCGCAAGGTCAGCCATGAGATCGGATCGCAGT
>DATBWJ010000113.1:0-3260 GCA_036514935.1 Xanthobacteraceae bacterium | reverse complement strand
CCGAGGATTTGTATCGCAAGATCCTTGCAGCCGATCCCAAGCACGTCGGCAGCCTGCACCATCTCGGATTGATCGCCGTCAGCGTCGGCCGCAACGACATCGCGGTCGATCTGATTGGACGGGCCATTGCGCTGGACGGTGGCATCCCCGCCTGCCATTTCAACATCGGGCTCGCGTTGCGCGCGCTCGGCCGGTTCGACGAGGTGGTCGCCCACGCCCAGCGTGCCATTGCGCTCAAGCCGGACTATGTCGGTGCGCATATGCTGGTCGGCGACGCGTTCAAGTCGCAGGGCAAGCCGGGCGAGGCGGCGGCGTGTTTCGAGCGGGCGCTGGCGCTTGATCCCCGCAATGCCGAGGCCCACAACAATCTCGGCACCGTGCTCGCGATGCTGGGTCGTGAGGACGACGCCATCGCTTCCTACCAACGCGCATTGGCGCTCGATTCGCGGCTCGCGGTCGCCCATGCCAACCTCGGCTTCGCCCGCGCCGCCCAGGGCCGGCTGGAGGAGGCGATCCCATCCTATCTGCGGGCCATCGCGCTCGATCCCGATCGCGCCGAAGCGCACAACAATCTCGCGGCGGCGCTCGCCGCGCAGGGACATCTCGCCGAGGCGGCCGTGCATTACGAACAGGCGCTTCGGCTCAAGCCGGACTTCATCGCCGCCTACCAAAACCTCGCCACGATCCACATCGCCGCCGACGATATCCCGCGCGCGCTCGAGGTCGTCACGCGAGCGTTGAAGGTCGCGGAAACGCAAGAGTGCAAAACGCTGTTCGTCCATTGCCTGCGCAATCTGCGATCAGGGTCGGACAGCGAGGAGTTTCGCGGGCTCATCATCCGGGCCTTGTCGGAGCCCTGGGGCCGGCCGGGCGACATGGCGGACGTGTGCATCGCGCTCGTCAAGCGCGACCGGATCATTGCGGACTGCATCGCGCGCGCGGCGGCGGCGTGGCCGGCCCGCCTGCCGATGTGCGAGCTGTTCGGGCCGGCGGGGCTTTCGGCGGTGAGCGGCGACCGCCTGCTGCGCGCCTTCATGGAAAACGCACGGGTCACAGACATCGCGATGGAGCGGTTTCTGACCGCGGCGCGCGCCGCCCTGCTCGCGGTCGCGGCAAGGGCTGACGACGTCCTCAACGACGATGCGCTGCGCTTCTGCTGCGCGCTGGCGCAGCAGTGCTACATCAACGAGTACGTCTTTGCGCGGACCGAGGACGAGCTGGTGCAGGCCGGGGCATTGCGCCGATCGATTGGCGAAGCGTTGCGCTCCGGCGATGCGGTTCCTGCGCCGGCGCTGGCCGCCGTCGCCGCCTATTTCCCGCTCTATACGCTACCGGACTGCGAGGCTTTGCTCGCCCTGCCGTGGCCGGAGGCGGTTGGCGAGCTGCTGGTGCAGCAGGTGCGCGAGCCGATCGAGGAGCGCAAGCTGCGTGCAGAAATCCCCCGGTTGACCGCGATCGAGGACGACGTGTCGCTGCGGGTACAGCGCCAGTACGAGGAGAACCCGTATCCGCGCTGGGTGAAAGCCGCACCGGCCGACAAGACGATCTCCATCGACGCTCGCCTGCGCGGGCAGTTCCCGCTGGCGCCATTCCGCAAGCTCGCCAGGACCGGCGACATCGACATATTGGTTGCTGGTTGCGGCACCGGTCAGCAGGTGGTCGACGTGGCGCGCCGGTTTGCGCACGCGCGCGTGCTCGCGATCGACCTCAGCCTGACGAGCCTGTGCTACGCCAAGTATCGCACCGATGCGCTTGGACTGACCAACGTCGCTTACGGCCAGGCCGACATCCTCAAGCTTGAATCGCTCGGGCGCATGTTCGATGTCATCGACAGCGGCGGCGTGCTGCACCATCTCGGCGTTCCGCTGGCCGGCTGGCGCGCGTTGCTGAACGTGCTGCGGCCGGATGGGGTCATGCGGCTGGGCTTCTATAGTGAACTGGCGCGCGCGGAGATCGTGGCGGCGCAGCGATTCATCGCCGAGCGCGGGCACAGCCACAGCGCGGAGGACATTCGCCGTTGCCGGCAGGAGATTCTGGCGCTCGATGAGCACTCGCCGCTCAGATACGTCGCGACATTCGCGGATTTCTTCAGCACCAGCGACTGCCGCGACCTCCTGTTCCACGTGCAGGAGCACCGTTTGACCCTGCCGCAGATCAAAACATTCCTCGCCGCCAACGGCCTCGAATTCCTCGGTTTCGAGATCGATGCGCGCGTGCTGTGGCGCTACTCGGCACGCTTCCCGCACGACAGCGCCCGCATCGACCTCGATTGCTGGCACGCGTTCGAGCAGGAAAACCCACGCACCTTCGCCGGCATGTACCAATTCTGGGTGCAGAAGCGCGCCGGCGCGTAGCGGGATCGAGCCAGGCCATCGCTACCGGCGCGGGTTGCCGCCGTCCACAGCCGCTCATACTTGTGTGAAATTCGACATGGCGCGGGCACGCTGTTCTTACTATGTACCGGCATGGCCCTGCCTGCGGCGCGCCCGCGTCCCAGCCGGATGATCGCTGGCCGACCATGAACGAGCTTTTTGACAAGTCCCGTGATCGCCGCCCGGACGGCCGCGTGATCGCCATTCGCGGCGCGCGCGAGCACAACCTGAAGAACATCGACATCGAGATCCCGCGCGACCGGCTGGTGGTGCTCACCGGCCTGTCGGGTTCTGGAAAATCCTCGCTTGCCTTCGACACCGTCTACGCCGAGGGCCAGCGCCGCTACGTGGAGTCGCTGTCGGCCTACGCGCGGCAGTTCCTCGAAATGATGCAGAAGCCGGACGTCGACCAGATCGACGGGCTGTCGCCGGCGATCTCGATCGAGCAGAAGACGACCTCGAAAAACCCGCGCTCGACCGTCGGCACCGTCACCGAAATCTACGACTACATGCGGCTCTTGTGGGCGCGCGTCGGCGTGCCCTATTCGCCGGCCACCGGGCTGCCGATCGAAAGCCAGACGGTGTCGCAGATGGTCGACCGCGTGCTCGCTTTGCCCGAGGGCACGCGGCTCTACCTGCTGGCGCCGGTCGTGCGCGGACGCAAGGGCGAGTACCGCAAGGAGCTCGCCGAGTGGATGAAGCGCGGGTTTCAGCGCGTGAAAATCGACGGCTCCTTCTACGAGATTGCCGAGGCGCCCGCGCTCGACAAGAAGTTCAAGCACGACATCGACGTCGTGGTCGACCGCGTGGTGGTGCGGGGAGATATTTCCACGCGCTTGGCGGACTCCTTCGAGCAGGCCTTGAAGCTCGCCGACGGTTTGGCGGTGG
>DATBWJ010000112.1:0-2475 GCA_036514935.1 Xanthobacteraceae bacterium | reverse complement strand
AGAGGAGGCCCGCGCCGAGCTTGCCAAGATCCAGGCAAAAGGCGGGGCGGTGGCTGCCATCGACTATATGAAAGAAGCGCTGATCGCGTCGAACGCGGCGCGTGTCGAGGCGATCGAGAAGGGCGAGCAGATCCTGGTCGGCGTCAACGCCTATACCGAGACCGAGGCGTCGCCACTTGCTGGAGGCGTCGAAGGCATCCTCACCGTGCCTGAGTCGGTCGAGATCGGGCAGGTCGCGGCTTTGCAGGCCTGGCGGCAGCGGCGCGACGAGAAGGCGGTGCGGCAGGCGCTGGTCGATTTGAAATCAGCCGCCGTCGAAGGCCGCAACATCATGCCGCCGTCGATCGCGGCCGCCAAAGCCGGCGTCACCACCGGCGAATGGGGCCAGGTGCTGCGCGAGGTGTTCGGCGAGTATCGCGCGCCGACCGGCATCCACGCCAAGCACCATATCGACAAGGCAAGGCTCGAAGACGTGCGCCGGCAGGTGGAGGAGGTCTCCGGCCGGCTCGGCCGGACGCTGACCTTCGTGGTCGGCAAGCCCGGGCTCGACGGTCATTCCAACGGCGCCGAGCAGATCGCCGTGCGCGCCGCCGATGTCGGCATGGAGGTGGTCTATGACGGCATCAGGCTCACCCCTGCCGAGATTGTCGAGCAGGCCAAGGAGGCGCGCGCTCATGTCGTGGGGCTCTCGATCCTGTCGGGCTCCCATGTCTCGCTGGTGCGCGAGGTGGTGCAGCGCCTGCGCGAGGCGGGCTTAGGCGACGTTCCCGTGGTGGTCGGCGGCATCATTCCCGCCGAGGACGTGAATATCCTCAAGCAGTGCGGCGCGTCGGCCGTCTATACACCCAAGGACTTCCAGCTCAACGACATCATGGCCGGCATCGTGCAACTGGTCGACGCCAAGGCGGCCGAGCTCGTTGCGCAGGGCATCCCCGTGCCGCCCTTGCGCGCCCGCGAGAAGGTGCGGCTGTGAGCCGCCTCGCTTACGCTAGCGCCGGTGCGCTACCAGTGCTGTGCCGGGCAGTAACCCGAAAATCACGTCTGAGCTAGCCTCTTCCCGCCCAAATTAAAGTCCAACAATGGCCATGGGGGAACTCGGAGCGTTCTCAGGATGGAGGATATCCACATGAAACTTCGCAGTTTGGGCTTCGCCGTCGTCGTTGCGGCGCTATCTCTGTTCAGCACGGCCGCCTTGGCCGACAACTGTACCTGGGCGCCGCAGCCTGACGGCACCACCTGGGGAACCTGCGTGGACGATGGCGGGAGAATGTACTGCCAGTCCTGCCCGGCCGGCGGCGGCGCCTGCTCCGTCGTGTCGTGTTCCGGCTAGGCGTAGCAATCACCATAAGGTCTCCCGCGAAGGCGGGCTCGCTGAGCGATAGCGGTCGCGGCGCTTTGCCGCTAAACTCCCGAGTCGCGCCCGTTTCTGGGCGCTTGGCTACGGGGGGACCAATGGATATTCGCTTGAGCACGCCGCGGCGGGAGACCTTTATCGTGTCGGTCGTCATCGCCGTTCTTGTCATCCTCGGCATGATCGTGCCGTTGCCGTTCTTCACGGCCTATGCCCTCGGATTGTTGCTGATCGCTTATCTCATCCTGCTGGCGGGCGTGCTCTTGGAAAATCTTTGAGCCGCAGGCCGCGAGGCTAACCCTTTACGAGCCTGAGCGTGGGCTCGCCCTTCTCGGCGGCCAGAAACGGGGCGAGCGCCGCATAGAGTTCGCGCCCGCGGATCGGCTTCGAGACATAGGCGTCCATGCCGGCCGCGAGATAGGCCCCGCAGCCGCTCTTCATGCCGTGGGCGATGAGGGCCACGATCGGCACGTGCGACGAAGGCGCGTGTAGGCTGCGGATGCGTCTCGTGGTCTCGATGCCGTCGAGGTCGCGCATGGCGGTGTCCATGAGCACGAGGTCGTAGGACTTGGCCGCGAGGCTCATCACGGCCGCGCCGCCGCTTGCGGCCACATCATGGGTCAGTCCGAACTCATCGAGATAGGTGACGATCAGCATGCGGTTCACCGCATTGTCCTCGACCACGAGGACATGGCCGGAGAGCGCTCCTTGCGGCTGAACGTCGTTGCCCGGCTTGGGCGCCGCCACGTTTACGCGCGAGCGTTCGGCCGGAACGGCGAACCAGTAGAGGGTGCCTTGGCCGACCACGCTTTCGCAGCCGATCTCGCCGTCCATCAGAAGCGCGAGCTTGCGCGCAACCGATAGGCCGAGCCCGGTTCCGCCAATCTGGTTGGCAGCCGGACCGTCGAGCTGAACGTAAGGCTGGAACAATCGCTCCTGCACGGCCTTGCTCAAGCCCACGCCGGTATCGGTGACGTCGAATCTGAGAAGCAAACGCCCGTCGGCCTCGCTCGCGCTGGCATGCAGACGCACCGAGCCTATGGCGGTAAATTTGAGCGCGTTGTCGACCAGGCTAATCAGCACTTGGCGCAGGCGCGCGGCATCGCCGACGATGAAGCGCGGAC
>DATBWJ010000111.1:0-6452 GCA_036514935.1 Xanthobacteraceae bacterium | reverse complement strand
GGCCTTGCGCTCGATGTGCTCGGCATCCATTTCGGGCGTGCGGCCGAAATTGTCGTTGCTGCCGACAATGTGGAGCGTGGCGAAGGTCACGCCCTGGATCGACCAGCGCAGGTTCTCGCGAAATTTCGCAAACTGCGGCTCCTGCGACTGGCTGTGCACCGGCATCGTGCGTTGCCCAAGACTCTTGCCGTCGGGGTAGAACAGAGTGCGGATCTTGCCGAGCGCCTCGAGCGGATCGACCTTCTGCGCCTGTAGCGGCCAGCAGTCGGTCCAGTCGTTGTCGCCCGGAGTGAGGATGACCGGGTGGCGGATGTTTTGGAACAGATTATAGGTCGCCCGATAATTGTCATCGACGCATGGCATCGAGGCGAGCGCCGGGTTCTGGTTGTAAGGCCGGGCGTCGAACTGGAAGTCGCCGACATGGACGACGAAAGCCAGATCGGCGCGATTGAGTTCCGCCAGCACAAAGGCGAATTCGCGCTCCTGCACCTTGGTGTAGGGCATATCGCCAATCACCGCGAACTGGAACGCGTTCTGCGCGTGGGCGACGCTTACCGACAGAGCCGTTGCCAGCGCCGCCCAAAGGATGGCTTGGCCGCAATTGCGGCGACTGACCGCTTCGGTGCGCGACATCATGGATGAATCTCCCTCGGATTGTAGGGTGGGCAAAGCCGCGGAACGCGGCTTTGGCCACGCGGATCGTTATGGCGGTACGACCTTATCATTCTTTCGGCGTGGGCACTGCGCGGAGCCTGCGCCCGGACGCGCGCGGCGCGATCCGGGTGCGCCTTTGCCCACGCTACGAACTGCTTTCGCGGGCGATGACGAGCGGCCGTGCGTTGCCGCCCGTCAGCTCAATCAGCCTTCAGCCCCGCCCAGCCAAAAACCTCGTGCATCAATGCATGAACGCTTTCCGGCCGATCGTCACCGGCGAGGTCGGCGTCGATGGCGTAGCCCTCCTTGCTCAGGACGTAGGACAGCAGGCGATAGGTGGGGCGGAATGACTGCAACTCACGCGGATCGATGGAGATCGAGCGGCCCGGAATGGCGGGCGTGAGCTCGTCGCGCACATAGATCGCGTCGAAGCTGATCACGCGCCATTCGTCCTCGCGCCGCTCGGCCCGGTAGACGAAGCGCGTATAGCTCGACAGATTCATCTCGATGCCTTGCGGCCGCGCGGGAATCTCGATGATCGCCGACATGGTCGCGACCGCGCGCCGGCCCGACAGCACGACGTGAATGGGCGAAAGCCGGTGCCTGGCGAGCACCTTGCGGCGGGCCATGTCGATCGAGCCCTTCACGAAATCGGCGCCGTTGCCGCGAAACCAGCTCACCCGGATGTGCGAATCAGGATGAAAGCAGGCGCCCATGTCCTCCCAGCGGCCGAGATCGCGGCTCTCGCGTTCCTTCAGGATCAACTGGGTGACCGCCGACACATCGGCGGCATCGCGAACGGCTTGCGGCAGGTCCATGGCCATTTCCCATATTTTCGCGGCATGAACTACAGCACGCGGGTGAGCCCGAATTCAACCAACCGGGCGGACGCCCATTGCGACCGCGCCAACAGCGCGACGAATTTCGGACATGCTCGCAACTGGCGCACACACGGACGGCCCGCCGCGCGAGTCCTTCCCGCAGCGCAAAAAAGCAGCGCGGTGGCTCGACGGCCGCGCCCCGCAACCCGCGATCCTGCTGGCGCCGGGCCGGCTCGCGGTTGACGGAAATCAAGGCGGCGGCGCGCGAGAACGCGATGATCGCATGGCGAGGAGGACGATCCGGGGATCACCGGGTCACGTCACGGAAATACGGGGAAATACCGGCGCCGCGACCCAGTGGACGCGGTGCCGCTTGAACAGGACGGCGATCGGTGCCGCGCTGTAAAGGCACCACGAGAAACCGACAGCCCGTTGTCAACGATCCGGGCTGGCCGCAGTCACGAAAGGGCACTGCGATGCAAGATTCACCTCACCCACCGGCCATGCCGGCGTCTGTCCAAGGCGTGGTTGAACGGCCACGAGCCGCCGACAGCGAGGCGGCGCGCACCTGGCAGCCGGCCGACGCCAACGCCGCCCTGCTTTATTCCCAACGCCAGAAACGCATGGCCGACGTGATCGCGCTGCGGCAACCCGATCGCGTTCCGATGATCTATAGCTCGACTTTTTGGCACGCGGCCTATGCCGGCATCAGTCTGCGCGCCGCCATGTATGATTATGATGCGCTGGCCGCCGCGTTCCGAAAGGCGGTGCTGGCGCTCGAACCGGATGCGGCGAGTTCCCCGTTCGGCCTGGTCGCCCTCGGGCCGGTTCTCGAAATGGTCGGGTTCAGGGCCTACCAGTGGCCCGGCCACGGCCTGCCGGACAACCGGCCGTACCAATATCTCGACCGCGAATACATGACGGCGGACGAGTACGACCTTTATCTCGAAGAGCCGAACTGGTTCATCCTGACCCGCTACATGCCGCGCGTGGCCGAGGCCTTCGCCCCTTTCGCGCAGATCCCGTGGCTCAACGGATCGAGCAACGTCCGGCTGGTGTTCCGCGTCCACCACTTCGCCAACAAGGACACCGCGGCGGCCTTCACCCGCATGGTCGAGGCCGGCGAGGAGGCCCGCAGGATGGCGGAGAGAGACCAGGCCTTCGCAGCCGAGTTGAAGGCCATGGGCTTCCCGCTTGCCGCGGCGGCCATGGCCACGGCGCCCTACGATTATTTCGCGGATTTCTTCCGCGGCTCGAAAGGCATCATGCTCGATCTGCGCCGCCGGCCGGACAAGCTGCTGGCGGCGATGCAAAAGGTCGTGCCGCTGCTCATCAGCGACGCGGTGGCAAGCGCACAGGCCAACGAGGGCGCCATCGTCTTCATTCCGCTGCACTGGGGATTGGACGGGTTCATGTCGCTCGACCAGTTCAAGACGTTCTATTGGCCGCCGCTGCGCCAAGTCATGATGGGCCTGATCGAGGCCGGCCTCGTGCCCATGGTGTTCTGGGAGGGCAACTGCAACTCGCGCCTGGAGACCATTGCCGACATTCCGCCCGGCACCTGCATCTACCAGTTCGAGCGCTCGGACATATTCCGCGCCAAGGCAATCCTGGGCGGCATCACCTGTCTGCGCGGCAATGTGCCGCCCTCCCTGCTCATTGGAGGAACGCCGGAGGACGTGCGCGATTATTGCCGCAAGCTGATCGACGTGGTCGGCAAGGGCGGAGGATTCATTCTCGAAGGCGCCACCAGCGTCCCCAACGAGGCGCGTCTCGACAACGTCTTTGCCATGTACGAAACCGCCAAGACCTACGGCCGCTACGCCTGAACGGCGCGCCCGAACGTTGAACGATGCGAAGACCGCCCTACGCGGCGAGCTTGAGGCCCGCGATCGCGATTCCCAGCCACGCGACCGAGACAACCATCGCCACGCCGCCGACCAGTACCAGCAATGGCGGCACGCCAAACACCACCTCGGCGAGGATGCCGAGCGGCATCAGCATGCCGGCGAGGGCAAGCCACGAGATCGCCTTGGCCGACATCGCCGGCACCGGAAGACGCAGCAGGAGATATCCGACCACGACGTTGATGATGGCGAAGAGACTGCCGTGCACATGGGCAAGCCGAGACTCAAAATGCTTGCCGGTCGCATAGCTTGCGATCCAGGCCTCCTTGCCAGGGGCCAAGTCCCGCAGATAGACCAAAATATAGCCGTAGATCATGAAGCCAGCCAGGAGTAACAGGCCGGCGACCACGTTTGGCTTGCCGTGCATCATGGCGAGAACTCCGCGTTGGGGATTCAATGACAGGGGCTGCCAGCGTCAGGTGTTCTTCGGCGCCAAACATCCTAGCGCCCGGCAGGCAGGGATGGCGATGGCGATCCAGATGCCGCTTCTCAATATCATCGCGGCGACGGTCCGCATCTCGAAGGCCCCGCCTGCCGCCGCGTGCCAGCCCAACGCGGCAAAAACGACGAGCGTGGCGGCGGCGATGGCAACAGACACAAGCGCGGCCCACCGTTTCCACAGCCACAGGCCCACGCCGGCCAGCACGTAGACAAAACCGGCCAGGAAGTTGAACCACAGCACGAACGCCACGGCCTCGCCCACGGCCGCGCGCGCGGCCTCTCCGCCAAAGAGCGTGCGCCCGCCGGATGCGATCGTCAGGACGCCGAACACAATCGCGACAATGGCCGCAACGAGCGCCCAACGCGGGCGGCCCAACGCCGGGCGCGTCTGCGAGCGCGCTTCGCGCAAGCCGTTCCGGTGATTGATATTCGCCATTGTGCGGCCCCTCGTTGGGGATGTTCCTGGAAAGCGCAGAATAGAGCGTTTTCCGATCAGATTGAATCGGTGCTCGCCCGCCACATCCTCTCTAGTGTCATCGCCCGCGAAGGCGGGCGATCCAGTAAACACAAGATATTCCACGGGTTACTGGATGCCCCGCTTTCGCGGGGCATGACAATGGAGAGGTTGGATGTGAAGCGTCATGGCTTAATCTGATCGGAAAGCGCGCTAGCACGGCATGACCTGAGCTTCCGCATAGACAAGCGTGCCCGAGACTGCCCCGCCCAAATCAGGTTCCCCGTTGCCTCGGGCGTTGATCCAACTCGCCCATACCGGCGACGCGGCGGCCGTGCCGTCCACCCGCCTCGCGGCTGCGCACGTGAGTGTTGCCGCGCTGGCCGCCTCACGCACTGTTGAATGACGGGCGCCACATTCCACGCACTCATGCGCGTTCGTATGGCATTGGGCGAATGGCCCAAGCTGGAGCACCGCCATGCCGAGCGCAGCGCCGCGCCAAAACCGTCTCGCCCGCGAGACCTCGCCCTATCTGCTCCAGCATCGGCACAACCCGGTGGACTGGTGGCCGTGGGGGCCGGAGGCGCTCGCCGAGGCCAAGCGCACCAACCGGCCGATCCTGCTGTCGGTCGGCTACGCCGCCTGTCATTGGTGCCATGTGATGGCGCATGAGAGTTTTGAGGACGACGAGACCGCCGGCGTGATGAACGAGCTGTTCGTCAACATCAAGGTCGATCGCGAGGAACGCCCCGACATCGACCAAATCTACATGAACGCGCTGCACCTCTTGGGCGAGCAGGGCGGCTGGCCGCTGACCATGTTTCTCACCCCCGCGGGCGAGCCGATCTGGGGCGGCACCTATTTCCCCAAGACGGCGCGCTACGGCCGGCCAGCCTTCGTCGAGGTGTGCCGGGAGATCGCCCGCCTGTTCCGCGAGGAGCCCGCGCGCATCCAGCACAATCGCGACGCGCTCATGCAGCGCCTGGCGGCGGTGGCGCGTCCGCAAAGGAAGGGTGCAATCGGAATCGCCGGACTCGATGAAGCTGCCTCCGCGCTCGCCGGCCTGTGCGATCCCGTCAACGGCGGCCTGCGCGGGGCGCCGAAATTCCCCCAATGCGGCATCCTGGAAAACCTGTGGCGGGCCGGCCTGCGGCGCACCGACGCCCGCTTCTTCGGCCTCGTCGAGCTCACGCTCGAGCGCATGTGCCAGGGCGGCATCTACGACCACCTCGGCGGCGGGTTTTCGCGCTACTCGGTCGATGAGCGCTGGCTGGTGCCGCATTTCGAGAAGATGCTCTACGACACCGCGCAGATACTGGAGCTGCTGGCGCTCGCCTGGGCGCGCGGCGGCAAGGAATTGTTCCGCACGCGCGCGCACGAGACGGTGGGCTGGCTCGAGCGCGAGATGATCACCCAGGAGGGCGCCTTCGCCGCCTCGCTCGACGCCGACTCGGAAGGCGAGGAGGGCCGCTTCTACCTGTGGACGGCGGCGGAGATCGAAGCGGCGCTGGGCGCCAATGACGGCGCGTTCTTCGCCGCCGCCTACGACGTGACCGCTTCCGGCAACTTCGAAGGCCGCAATATCCTCAACCGCCTCGGCGACAGCCCGCGCAGCCCGCACGAGGAAGCGCGGCTCGCCGCGCTGCGGGCCAAGCTTGCGCGCGTGCGCAGCGGACGCGTTTCCCCCGGCCGCGACGACAAAGTGCTCGCTGATTGGAACGGCCTGATGATCGCGGCGCTCGTCCATGCCGGGCTCGCCTTCGGCGAGCGGAGCTGGCTCGAACTTGCCGCGCGCGCTTTTGCGTTCATCGCCGCGCAGATGACGCGCGCCGACCGGCTCGGCCATAGCTGGCGCGCCGGCCGGCTGGTCTTTCCCGGGCTCGCCAGCGATTTCGCCGCCATGATTCGCGCCGCGCTTGCGCTCTACGAGGCGACCGGCGCAGCGTCCTATCTTTACAGCGCGCTGTCGTGGCAGGGCGCGCTCGAACGCCATTACGCCAGCGCCGACAGCGGGCGCTATTATCTCACTGCCAATGATGCCGAAGGCCTCGTCGTCCGCCCGCAGTCGACCCTCGACGAGGCCGTCCCCAATCACAACGGGCTGATCGCGCAGAACCTGGTGCGCCTCGCGGCGCTCGCGGGCGACGACGCCTGGCGCGCGCGGGCGGACCGGCT
>DATBWJ010000110.1:0-2117 GCA_036514935.1 Xanthobacteraceae bacterium | reverse complement strand
TGCTGTCCGAGCCGGTCACGATGCCGCAGTTGGCTGCCGTCCTGGCCTATCCCCAGGTATTGCTGGCGACCAGGGACGTCTTCGTCGCGCTCGGCCTTTCGCCCGGCCAGCAACGGCGGCTCCCGGCCGCAGCGCCAGCCGTTCCCCGCACCCGCGATGCCCTGGTCGAGTTCCTGACCAGCCACCCCAACGACCTCGAGCCCGCTGCGATCGCGCTCGCTCCGGTGATCGCCAAGGTGCTGGCGACGCTGCGTGCCATGCCGGACTGCCGGCTCGCCCGCATGTCCGGATCGGGCTCGGCCTGTTTCGGGCTGTTCGCATCGCAGCGGGCAGCGCACAGGGCCGCCCGGGCGCTGTCGGCGGTCGAGCCGCGGTGGTGGGTGCGCGCGACCGCCCTTGGGGCGCCTCAATGAGCGCGTGAAATGCAGAACTCCACGGCCTCCTCCAGCGCCTGCTTCACCGCGGAGTCAGGAGACAGCGCGAGCGCATCTTTTGCGATGGCGCCGTAGTGGCGCGCCCGCGAGACCGTGTCCTCGAGCGCGCGATGCTTGATCATCAGCCCGATCGCGTGATCGAGGTCGGCGTCGCTCGCCTCGCCCTGTTCGAGCGTGCGCCGCCAGAACGCGCGCTCGGCGTCCGAGCCGCGGCGAAAGGCGAGCACCACCGGCAGGGTGATCTTGCCCTCGCGGAAATCATCGCCCACGTTCTTGCCGAGCTTTTGCGCCGTGCCACCGTAGTCGAGCGCGTCATCGACAAGCTGGAAGGCGACGCCAAGGTTCATGCCGAACGACCGGCAGGCGGCCTGTTCCGCCTTAGGGCGGTGCGCGATGGCAGGGCCGACCTCGCAGGCGGCGGCGAACAGCTCGGCGGTTTTCGCGCGGATCACCGCGAGGTATTCGTCCTCGGTGGTCGCGGTGTTTTTCGCCGCCGCGAGCTGCATCACCTCGCCCTCGGCGATGACCGCGGCGGCGGCGGACAGTATTTCGAGGGCGCGCATCGAGCCGACCTCGACCATCATCTTGAAGGCCTGGCCGAGCAGGAAATCGCCGACCAGCACGCTCGCCTCGTTGCCCCACAGCATGCGCGCGGCGAGCTTGCCGCGCCGCATGTCGCTTTCGTCGACCACGTCGTCGTGCAGGAGCGTGGCGGTGTGCATGAACTCCACGGCGGCCGCGAGCTTGACGTGGCCGTCGCCCTCGTAGCCGGCGAGCGCGGCCATCGCGATGGTCAGCATCGGCCGCAGCCGCTTGCCGCCCGAAGCGATGAGGTGGTTGGCGACCTCTGGGATCATCGCCACCTCAGATCCCGTGCGCGCCAGGATCGTGCGGTTGACGCGCTCCATGTCGGCGGCCACCAGCTTCGCCAGATGGTCGATGGAGTGGCGCTCGTAGGAGTCGAACGGGACGACGACAGCCAAGCGGGGTCTCCCGGGACAGGCAGGACGCCAGAGCATAGAAACGCTATGCTGGAGCGGCAAGCATCGGTTTGCGCGGCGCGGCGGCGGCCTGCAACTGGAGGCTGGAATTTGCGTGAGCTGGTGAGGACCAACGACCCCGTTCTCGTTTCGGCGGTGGGAGCGCTGCTCGACGGCGCCGGCATCCATCACCTGGTGCTCGACCAGAACATGAGCGTGCTCGAAGGCTCGCTCGGCGTTCTGCCCCGCCGCCTCCTGGTCGCCGAGCAGGACGCCGCCGCCGCGCGCCGGCTATTGCGTGACGCCGGGCTTGGGCATGAGCTGCGCCCGGATGCCGGCTGAGCGCGGCGATTTGACCGATGACGCCATTCTGGGCGGCCGTCTGCGGCTGCTGCAGCCGCGCCGCGGACATCGGTTTGGCCACGACGCCGTCCTGCTCGCCGCGGCGGTCGCCGCGCGGCCAGGCGAGCGCGCGATCGACCTCGGCGCGGGCGTGGGCGCGGCCGGGCTCGCGCTGGCGGCGCGGGTCGCAGGGCTTTCCGTCATGCTCGCCGATATCGACGAGGGACTGGCGCGGCTCGCCGCTGAGAATGCCGCGCGCAACGGTCTTGCTGACCGCGTCCGCGCGCTTGCGCTCGACGTGACCGGGCCGCTGCGCGCGCTTGCGGCGGCCGGCCTGTCGCCCGGCTCCTTTGATCACGTG
>DATBWJ010000109.1:0-4228 GCA_036514935.1 Xanthobacteraceae bacterium | reverse complement strand
TGCACGAGCCCGCGGCGACAGATGACGGCCGCCTCCTCAAAGTCGCCGCGATCGAGATAGCCGTCGATGACGTGGCCGAGGACATCGAAATAGGATTCGCGCAAGCGTTCGCGCTCCTCGGCGCACCAGTCCGCATAGATGTCCTCGGGCAGGAAGTCGCCCTGGTAGAGCCGTGCGGCCTCCTCGAAGCGCACCAGCGCGTCGCTCGCACGTCCGCGCTGGGCGAGCCGGCGGCCCTCCTCGTAAGATTTCTCGAACGCCTCGCAGTCGAGCCAGATCGCCTCGCGATCGAGCGCATAGGCCGATCCCGCGGCGCTGACGATGTCCCCGCTCATACCGGCGGCGCGCAGCCGCTCGCGCAGAACGTAAGCCGTGACCTTGAGGCGCTCGCGCCCCCTGCGCTCGTCGGCGTCGGGCCACAGGTGGGCGATCAGGTGCTCGCGATGGAGCACCTCGCGGCGATAGGTGATGAGGATTTTCAGGAGCGTGAGCGCTTGGCGGCGGTACCACCGATCGACCGAAAGCGCGCGGCCATTGGCCGACAGCCCGAAGCGGCCGAAGGTAAGAATCTGCAGCCGTCCATCCGCGCGGGCGAATACCGCCTGCTCATGCGGACGCATCAGCACGATCGCAACCGTGCGCGCGGCTGCCGACCCGTTGCCGCGCGCCGGCGTGACCAGCGTGCTGATGTCCGCATGCAGCCAGCGGCCATCCTTGTGGCGAAGGCAACACTCGCTCGCAGCGAACGGCGATTGGTGCTCGAAGCACCGCTTGGCCTCGCAACCGGGCCCGCACAGCAGTTTTCCGCCCGGCAGCATGATCTGCAGGATCTTGTCGCAGGGACGGTCCAGCGCTTCGGCCGAGGAGTAGCCGAGCAGATCAGCCGCACGCTCGTTCCAGGCGACGATGCGCGAGGCGCCGCTGATCGCAAAGGCGGCGTCCGAGGCGAAGTTCACCAGCGTGCCGACGTCCATCACACCACGTTTTAGAAGGATGCCCAGGTCGCGGGCACAGGCGAGATATCATAGCAGGTCCGCGCTCCAGTTGAACCGTCCACACGCCGCGCGAGGCTTGAAGACTGTGCGGCATGTTGCACCGGCTCGTGCGCATGCAAATGAATTGCATCGCAGGGGCGCTCAGGCTTCGGCCCCCCGCGTCGTGTGCGCGAAGTGAGCTTGCGCGCCAACGGCGGAATGCTGTCCGCAGCCCGCGTGTTCGCAGCCATGGCGTGCGCCATGGAGCGAGCGGCGCTCACGGCCCGGCTTTGTATTCCGTGGGCTTGGTAAGGGCGATCTTGATCAAGTCCTCGGCGGCGCGGCGATCCTCCTTCAGGAAGGCGGCGAATTCGGCAGGCGAGGTCGGCGCGGCGACGACGGCCTGTTTGTTCAGGAAGGCCACAAACGGCGGCGCGCTAAACAGCGCCACGAACTCGCGGTTGAGCCGCGCGATGATCTCGGGCGGCGTTCCCTTCGGCGCAGCGAGCCCCCACCATCCCTGGCCCGGATAGCCGCCCAGGCCCGCCTCGGCGAAGGTCGGCACGTTGGGCAGCAGCGCAAAGCGTTGGGCGGAGCTCACCGCAAGCGCCCTCACCTTGCCGGCCTCGATGAGACCCATGAAATTGCCCACGCCGAAGCGCGTCACCTGCACGTCATTGGCCGCCACCGCCTGGGCGGCCGGCCCGCCTCCCTTGTAGGGGACGCCGACGATCGAGGTGCCCCACTGGTTGTTGAGCCATCGCAGGAAGAGGTCGGGAAACGAGCCGGCGCCGAGCGTGGCGAAGTTGAGCCCGCTCGGCTTGGCCTGAGCCAGCGCCTTGAGCGCCGCGACCGAGTCGACGTTCAAGGCCGAGGACGCGAACAAGCCTTCGGTGAGAAAATACAAGCGCGTGACGGGCACAAAATCGGCGTCCGCATCATAGGGCAGCTTGGTGAACAGCAGCGGGTTGTAGGACATCGTGCTGTGGTAGATGACGCAGATCGTATAGCCGTCAGGCGCGGACTGCGCGCAGGCCTGGCCGCCGAGGATGCCGGCGGCGCCTCCCCTGTTCTCGATGACGAGCGGCTGTCCCAGGCGCGGCTGGAGCCCGTTGGCGGCCGCGCGCATGATGACGTCGGTCACGCTGCCGGCGGCGATCGACACGATCATGCGGATGGGCTTGGTCGGGTAGGTCTGGGCCTGAGCCGCCGACAACGACAAGCCGGCAAGGCACACGAGAATGCGCGCAATTGTCTTCATCATTCCCTCCCGTCGGCTGCGATGGCGGACGCGGACCAAAGTGGCCCGTGTCAGCCGAAGACGATTTCTCCGATCAGCCCGGCGTCGAACTGGGTGAAGAACAGGCGGCCGCCGGACATGGCCGCGATGCAGCGGGCGCCGCTCGCCGGCGTCGGGATGGCGTAGTCTCCGACGAACGTGCCGTCAGGGGCCATGCACCCGATCCGGTTGGCCGCGTTCTCGGTGAACCACAACAGGCCGTCGGGTCCGACGGTCACGCCGCGCAGCGAGGCGTTCGGCGTCGGCACCGGGTGCTCGGTGATTCTGCCCGCCCGGTCGATACGGCCGAGCGCGTTGGCGCCGGTCTCCACGAACCAGATGCTGCCGTCGGGATGGGCGACCATGGCACGCGGCTGGCTGTCGGGGCTGGGGATCGCGAACTCGGTGACCGCGCCGTCCACCGTGATGCGGCCGACGCGGCTGCCCGCCGCCTCGCTGAACCACAGCGCCCCGTCGCGCACGACGAGCGAGAGCGGCCGGCTGCCGCGCGTGATCCCGTCGCGATACTCGGTGACCCGCCCCTGCGGCGTGATCTTTCCGATCTGGCTTGCTTCCGATTCGGAGAACCAGACGTTGCCGTCCGGGCCGAGCACGATGCCGTCCGGTCCGGCCCCGGGGGTCGGCATGCCAAACTCCGCGATGTCGCCGTGCAACGTGATGCGGCCGATCTGGTTGGCGGTCTTTTCGGTGAACCACAGATTGCCGTCCGCGCCGACGGTGATCCCGATCGGCGTGCTGTGCGGGGTCGGCAGCGCGAACTCGGTGAACGAGGCGCTGGCGGGATCGAGACGGCCGATCTTCGCGGCCCCGCTCTCGCAGAACCACAGGCCGCGATCCGGTCCCTCGACGCAGATATAGGGCTGGCTTCCCGGCGAAGGGATGCGGTGTTCCCGAATGGTGACGGTGCGCGCGAGCACGTTTCCTCCCGAGGCAGGCGACCGCCGAGCGGTCGCTGGAGCATGATCCGTTCGAGTCGAATCGGATCATGCGCCAGCTTCTTACATTTGTCGCATTTTCTGCGGCGAACCGGTTCCCACTTCGCCGGAAAATGCTCCAATCGTCGGTGATGCGCGATCGGCATCCCCGACGGCGGCATGATGAGATTGCGCCGGTTTCCGCGCAAGGCCCAATCGAGCGCGCACGGGCGCGAAAGAGCCAGCGGTCACGGAGTTTTCCTTGGCGCGTCGGTAGCCACCAGCCGGCGCCGCAGCGGGAACAGCGCGAGCCCAAAGCGCTGTGCGATATAGCCCCACAGTCCCGTCGGCGCGAACAGCATGACCGCGATGGCAAGCGCACCGAGCAGGATGAGGTACCATGTCCCGAAGTCGGCAAGGTAACGCTGCAAGAGGTAGAAGACGATGACCCCGAGGATCGGGCCTTCGATCGTGCCGATGCCGCCGATGACGACGATGAAGATCACGTAGGCGGTCCAGTCGAGCACGGAGAAAGCCGCGTCCGGCGAAATGCGAGCCTTCTGCAGATAGATGAGCGCACCGATCATGCCGGTGGCAGCCGCCGCCACGACGTAGACGGCGAGCTTGGTGCGGAAGTTGTCGACGCCAACGCTTTCGGCGGTGGCCTCCGAGTCGCGAATGGCGAACAGCGCGAGCCCGTGGCGCGATCTCAGCACCCAATAGACGAGCAGCACGATGCCGACCGCCAATACGAGCGCGACCCAATAGCTGATGATGTCGCGGGCCGCCGACGTGCGCACGTCGAACAGCACCTTGACCCATTCGATGCCGGCGATCTCGTTGGTGATGAACGGCGGCAGCGAGGTGCCGGTACCCCCGCCGAGTTGCTTGAACTGCGCGAAGACGAGCCGGTAGACCTCAGCCATCACCCAGCTGCCGATCGCGAAATAGGCGCCGCGCATCCGGAAGACGACGAACGCGGTCGGAACGGCGCAGGCCGCCGCCGCGACGCCCGCCAAGACAATGGCCGGGAGCGGATC
>DATBWJ010000108.1:0-2961 GCA_036514935.1 Xanthobacteraceae bacterium | reverse complement strand
GGGCTCGTCAGGGTCGGCGTCGACTCGGATCACCGCCAGGTCCTCATCAACACCCCATTGCCGGAAGGGAACCAACAGGTGGGTGCCCACCGCCAGCACCACGTCGGCCTCGCGCCACAACTCATGGCCGAGCGGCAGCGTGACGCTGAGGGGATCGCGGCTGTCGAGCACGCCGCGCCCGCGGCGATAGCCCAGCACCGGCGCCTGCAACATGGCCGATAGTTCGCCCACCTCGGCCGCCGCACCCTGCGCCCCCCCGCCGCAGATGATCATCGGGCTCTTGGCCGCGCCCAGCCGCTGCGCCGCCGCGCGCACGGCCTCCTCGTCGACCGGCGGCACGCTCACCGGCAGCGCAGGCTGCGGCACGACCGGGCCGCTTTTTCCCCACACGTCGATGGCGCATTCGAGCGCCGCCGGTCCTGGCCGCCCGTCGAACATCGAGTGCAGGGCGCGGGCGATGAGGTGCGTGGCCTCGTGGGGGCTGCGCATGCGGGCGGAGAAATCGACCAGGCGCTGGATGATGCCGGCCTGGTCGCGGATTTCATGCAGGTGGCCGAGGCCGCGCCCGATGTCGGCGTCGGGAATCTGGCCGATGAGGGCCAGGACCGGCGCGTTCATGGCATAGGCGGTCAGAAGCGCTGAAGCCGTGTTGAGCAGGCCCGGTCCCGGAACCACGGCATAGGGATGCGGCCGGTTGGTCGCGAGCGCGGCGCCCAACGCCATGTAGGCGGCGCCCTGTTCATGGCGGGCATGGACGGTTCTGATCCGGTCGGACGCCTTGAACAATGTATCGAACAGCGGATCGTTGTGGACCCCAGGCAGCGCGTAGATGGTCCCCACGCCGTGCGCGATCAGCGCGGCGACCGTCGCCTCGGCCGTGGTCATGGATTCCATGTGCGACGCATCCTGGTTGAAGGCGCGAGTGTGCAGATCACAGGCGTTCTGTCGAGGGGGCCGGCGTTCTCGTCCTGGATATCTCGCATGCGCCGGCGGCTCGGGCGCCACTGGCCGGCACGCCGGAGCGCGGCTTGACAAAGGGGGGGCTGCATGTGCTCTAGCGCCGCTCTCGGCCTTCCGTCCGCCCAAGGTGTTAACCATTCATGCACCGCTATCGCTCCCATACCTGCGGCGCGCTCCGCGAGAGCGACATCGGCGCGTCGGTGCGCCTTTCCGGCTGGTGCCACCGCATCCGCGACCACGGAGGTGTCCTGTTCATTGACCTGCGCGACCATTACGGCATCACGCAGGTGGTGGCCGATCCGGACAGCCCCGCCTTCCGCGACGCGGAGCGGCTGCGCGCCGAATGGGTGGTGCGCGTCGATGGCCGGGTGCGCCCGCGCCCGGCCGGCACCGAGAACCCGCACCTGCCGACCGGAGCGGTCGAGGTCTACATCAGCGAGATCGAGGTTTTGGGTCCTGCCGGCGAGCTGCCGTTGCCGGTGTTCGGCGAGCAGGAATACCCCGAGGACATCAGGCTAAAATACCGCTTCCTCGATCTGCGGCGCGAGCGGCTGCACCGCAACATCATGAGGCGAGGCGCGATCATCGATTCGCTCAGGCGGCGGATGAAGGAGCAGGGTTTTTTCGAGTTCCAGACGCCCATTCTCACCGCGTCGAGCCCGGAGGGCGCGCGCGACTATCTCGTGCCCTCGCGCCTTCACCCCGGCAAGTTCTACGCGCTGCCGCAGGCCCCGCAGCAGTTCAAGCAGCTCATCATGGTGGCGGGCTTCGACCGCTACTTTCAAATCGCGCCGTGCTTTCGCGACGAGGATGCGCGCGCCGACCGCTCGCCTGGCGAGTTCTATCAGCTCGACATCGAGATGAGCTTCGTGACCCAGGACGACGTCTTTGCCGCGGTCGAGCCGGTGCTGCGCGGCGTGTTCGAGGAGTTTTCCGACGGCAAGCCGGTGACGCAGAAGTTCCCGCTTATCCCCTATGCCGAGGCGCTCAGAAGCTACGGCACGGACAAGCCGGACTTGCGCAATCCGATCAGGATGCAGGACGTCTCGGACATCTTTCGCGGGTCGGGCTTCAAGGTGTTTGCGCGCATTCTGGACAGCGACCCCAAGGCGGCCGTGTGGGCGCTTCCCGCGCCAGGCGGCGGCTCGCGCGCCTTCTGCGACCGCGTGAATTCATGGGCGCAGGGCGAAGGGCAGCCCGGCCTGGGCTACATATTTTTCGCCGACGAGAGTGGCGCGGTCGCCGGGCGCGGTCCGGTCGCCAACAACATCGGCTCCGAGAAGACCGAAGCCGTCCGCCGGCAGCTCGGGTTGCAGGCAGGCGACGCGGTCTTTTTCGTCGCCGGCGACCCGGCCGTGTTCGTCAGGTTCGCGGGTCCCGCGCGCACCAAGATCGGCGAGGAACTGAATCTCGTCGCCAAGGACCGCTTCGAGTTCTGCTGGATCGTCGATTTCCCGATGTATGAGTGGAACGAGGAGGAGAAGAAGATCGACTTCTCCCACAACCCGTTCTCGATGCCGAACCTGCCGGTCGATGAGTTCCTGGCGCTCGATCCCGCCGACCACGAAAGAATCCTCGCCATCCGGGCGGTCCAATACGACATCGTGTGCAACGGCGTGGAACTGTCGTCCGGCGCCATCCGCAACCATCGCCCCGATGTCATGCGCAAGGCGTTTGCCATCGCCGGCTACGGCGAAAACACCCTTGAGCAGAAGTTCGGCGGCATGTTGCGCGCGCTCTCGCTCGGCGCGCCGCCCCACGGCGGCATCGCGCCCGGCGTCGACCGCATCGTCATGCTCTTGTGCGGAGAGGAGAATCTGCGCGAGGTCGTGCTGTTCCCCATGAATCAGCGCGCCGAGGATTTGATGATGGGCGCGCCAACCGAGGTGACGCCGAGACAGATCCGTGATCTGCATATCCGGCTGGCGCTGCCGGAGAAGGTGGGCTGAGGCGGGATGCCTTCAAATCGAATCGTCTTCGCCGTCATTGCGAGGCGGGAGC
>DATBWJ010000107.1:0-6022 GCA_036514935.1 Xanthobacteraceae bacterium | reverse complement strand
GGCCGCCACGCCGGTTGCAACCTCGCGGCGCGTGCGCGTGGGTCAGTACGTCTGCTTGAACTGGTCCTGGTGCGACTTGCCGGGGATGTTTTCGCCGCGATAGGTGACGCCATAGCCGTCGCCGTTCCACGTCTGGGCGCGGGTGGCGGCATCGGCGTAGGTCGAAAGGCCAACCACAAGCCCGCCCGCAATCAGCAATACTTTCGAGACCGACATCTGAGCTCTCCTTCTGTGCTGGCGCCGCCCGGGATTGGACGGCAATGACCGCAAAGCACGAAACCTCGGGGCGGCGAAGTAGGGCTCGCCCCCCGACCTACCATCTACGTCGCCATCGCAAGGCGGCTTCGCAAGATCGCGCGCCCGCCGGCATCGATCACGATGCATCACAGTGCGATGATCGCCGCGTGACATTTGAGAGATGATCCGTGATGTTATGAAAGATCGCTCGTGATGTGACGAGACATCGTCGATGATCCGGGAGGTTGTCGACAAATGTGCGGGAGGAAACCATGACGAGCCGCGATCGCATTCTCACGACCCATGTCGGAAGCCTGATCCGGCCGACCGAGCTTACGGACTTCCTGCTCAAGCGGCAGAACCGCGAGAGCTATGATGAGCGCGCGTACGAAGAATGCCTGCGCCGCTCGGTGGTGGACGTCGCCAAGAAGCAGGCGGAGATCGGCATCGACATCATCAGCGACGGCGAGTTCGGCAAGAACATCAGTTGGTCGCGCTACGTGCTCGAGCGCATGAGCGGTTTTGAGGAGCGGCAGGGCGCTGGCGTCGGCTCCATTCGCGCCACCGCCGGCAAGGACCGGCGCGACTTCGCCGAGTTCTACGCCGAATATGAGGCGGCCCAAGGGTTCGTCGGCATGGGCCGTTCATCCGCGCGCACCGGGCTTTGGTACGTCACCGGCCCGATCGCCTATACCGGCCATGCCGCGATCAAGCGCGACATCGACGATCTGAAGGCCGCGCTCAAGGACATCAACGTCGAGGGCGTGTTCCTGCCGGTAGTCGCGCCGGGCAGCGTCGCGCCCGAGCGCGGCGAGGAATACTACAAGAGTTCGGAAGAATCGCTCTTCGCCATTGCCCGCGCGCTGCGCGAGGAATACCGCGCGATCATCGATGCCGGGTTTATCCTGCAAATCGACGATGCGTTTCTCGCCAGCTACTACGACGTGATGGTGCCGCCGGCGAGCCTTGCCGACTACAGGAAATGGGCGCAGATCCGCCTCGATGCGACCAACGAGGCGATCAGCGGGCTGCCGGCGGAACGCATCCGCTATCACGTGTGCTGGGGAAGCTGGAACGGCCCGCACACCAACGACGTGCCCGTCCAGGACATCGTCGATCTGATCCTGCGCCTCAAGGTCGGTGGGATCTCGCTCGAAATGGCCAACCCGCGCCACGAGCATGAATGGCGCGTGTGGGAGAGCGTGCGGCTGCCCGACGACAAGGTGCTGCTGCCGGGCGTCGTCACCCATTCCACCAACATCGTCGAGCATCCGGAGTTGGTCGCCGAGCGCATCGTGCGCCTCGCCAATCTGGTCGGGCGCGAGCGCGTCATCGCCTCGACCGACTGCGGTTTTGCGCAGGGGCCGTTCACGCGCCGTGTGCACCCCTCGATCCAATGGGCGAAGCTCGCCTCGCTGGTCGAAGGGGCCGACATCGCCAGCCGCCAACTGTGGAAGCGGCCGGCGCACCAGCGCTCGGTAGCGTAGTCACGGCGCCCGCAGGCGGCATTGCGCGGGCCGGCGGCCTGCGCGACCGCGCGCGCTCAGATCACGACGACCTTGGTGCCGACATCCACGCGCTGGTAGAGATCGATCACGTCCTCGTTGCGCATGCGGATGCAGCCGGAGGAGACCTGCGTGCCGATGGTCCAGGGCTCGTTGGAGCCGTGGATGCGATAGAGCGAGGAGCCGAGATAGAGAGCGCGCGCGCCCAGCGGGTTCTGCGGACCGCCTTCCATGTAGCGCGGCAGGTCCGGCCGGCGCCGCAGCATTTCAGGCGGCGGCGTCCAGTCGGGCCACTCGCGCTTGCTCGACACCTGCTTTACCCCGGCCCAGGTGAAGCCCGGCCGGCCGACCCCCACGCCGTAGCGGATTGCCGTGCCGCCGTCTCGCACGAGATAAAGAAAGCGCTCGTTGGTATTGATGATGACGGTGCCCGGCCTTTCCGGGCCGTCGTATCGCACGGTCTGCCTGAGATAGCGCGGGTCGATCGACCAGCGCGCGGGCGCGGCCTGTGGCTCCGGCATGGCGCCGGGCGGCAGATCGGCGGCCGGATCGCGCTCGTAGCGATAATCCGGGCGCACCTGGCCGCCCCCGAACAGGAACTCGATGAATCCGCCGCCGAGATTCGGCTGCGTGGCGGCGGTGCGCACGATCGGCGCTGGCGCGGCCGGCCGCGCGTGCTGGCCCGGGTAGAGTGGCAACGGGCCCGATCGGGCGGGGATGACGGACAGAACGCAGATTGCGCTGGCGAGCGCGGGCATGAGGACGCGATACATGGGCATGCTCGGTATGTTCGATCGAGGCGGGATGGGGCGGCGGCCCCGGCGACTCACGCCGCCAAGTAAAGGACAAAACTCGAAGCGATCAGTAAATTCGGACTCGCAATATTTACTGTAATCGAGCGGAAAATCTCATTTTTTTATTATGGTTTTTCATCAGTAAATCGGGGAAATCCATGGTTAACATGCACTTTCTACTGATGGTTAGCAAACCGTTGCGCTCTCACTGCGGCCGCCGCACCGCCAGGAGGCCCGCGAGCGCTGCCAGCGCGAACAGGCCGGCGAGGCCGAGCGCGGCGCGCTCGCTCGCGAAAAGAGGCCATGCGCCTGCTAGGACAGCCGCTTGACCATGACCGCGGCGGAGGCCGGACACAGCACGGCGAACTGCTGGCTGGCGCGCACGGCCGGCGGCACGTCTGCGCGATCGCACGCGGCGTAGCCGAGCCGCTCGAAGAAGGCGGCGCCAGAGATGGTGAGAAGATAGATCGCGCGGCATCGGCGCAGCCCCGCCTCCGCCTCGATCGCCGCCACGATGGCGCCCCCGAGGCCACGCGCACGCGCCGGCGGCAGCGTCATCACCGAACGCAGCAGCGCATCGGCGCCGCGGATTTCAAGCCCGCCGAAGCCGATCGGCACGGCATCCTGCTCGAAGCGCCAGAACAGGCCGTCGCTTGCGGCAATGTCCTCGCTCGGCAGCCCCGCCTTCGCGAGCGCCGCCGCCATGCCTTCGCGCTCGCCCGGGGCAAGTCGAATGGCGGTGAGGCCCTGGGCCTTCAATGCCATCACAGGATCTCGGCGACGCGCTCGGGCGGCCGGCACAGGCGGGTGCCCTTGGGGGCGCGCACGACTGGCCGGTCGATCAGATTCGGATGTTTGTGCATGGCGGCAATGAGCGCGGCATCGGAGAGGTTCGGATCGTCGAGGCCGAGCTCGTCATAGGGTGTGCCCTTGCGGCGCAATAGGTCGCGCGGCGTCAGCCCCGCTTCCTTGAGCACGGCCTTGATCTGGGATCGGCTCGGTGGCGTGTCGAGGTAGCGCACGATGTTGGGCTCGATGCCCCTGGCGCGGATCATATCCAGCACCTTGCGCGAGGTGGCGCATTTCGGGTTGTGCCAGATGGTGACCGTCATCGCACCGGCGCCCGTGGCGGCCGCGTCGCCGTGCGCGGCACCGTCCCCTCGGGGCCACAGCGCACCAGGATCATGGTGCCGTAGCGGCCGGCGACCTCGGGATCCACCCATTTGAGGATGAGAACGCGGCCGTCGAACGACGCCACCTCGCGGTCATCGCGCCCACCCGGCTCGGCGCCGGGACCGACATAGGTCTTGCCATCGGCGCTGGCCTTGATCTGGTGCTCCATGATGTTGGGGTTGTCGTGGTTGAGCATCATGACCCCGCCGGCGCCGCCGCTGCCGATGGCATAGGGCTGCTTGCACTGGTTGCGGGCGGCCGCTTCCGTGCGCGCGCGGTCGTCCTCGCGGTGGTAGGAGGCAAGCCCCCACCGTCCGATGATGTCGGAAGGCGCAATGCTCGGCCGCGCCGCCACCGCGGGCGCAGGCGGCGGGCTGGGCGCACCGCCCAGGCCCCCGAACCCGGCGCATCCGGCCAACGCGAGCCCCACCGCGCCGAGGAGCGCGCCACCGTTCGAACGGTTCATGAAGTCCTCCCTAAAACCTTGGCCTACTTTGCTGGCCGCTCAACCCGAGCGCAAGTCGGATGGCGATGCGCGCGAGCCTGAGGCAGGAGCCGCGGAGCGGGCGGGCGCTTGCGCGGCTTGACAGGCCACCGGCCACGCCATATGTCGAGCCGGCCGTTAGCACTCATCGGTCGAGACTGCTAATAGCCCCGAGCCCTCCAGTTTCAACGAGCGCGCGCGTCAAGCGGCAACGAGGAAGACATGGCCAAGACAAAGTTTCGTCCCCTGCACGACCGCGTTGTGGTCAAGCGCATCGAAGCCGAGGAGAAGACCACCGGCGGCATCATCATTCCGGACACCGCCAAGGAGAAGCCGATGCAGGGCCAGATCATCGCGGTCGGGCCCGGCGGGCGCGATGAGACGGGCAAGCTGATCCCCATCGACGTGAAGGTCGGGGACAAGGTGCTGTTCGGCAAGTGGTCGGGGACCGAGGTCAAGCTCGACGGCGACGAACTGCTCATCATGAAGGAGTCGGACATCATGGGCATCATCGGCTGATGACCGCCTCACCCCCGGCGACGCCGGGCCGGCGCGCCCGGCGAGGACGGGGCGCCACCAAACATCAGCCTCATCCCTGACGACGCCGGCTGCGACGGCGGTCCGGGACGGGCGATCAGGTTCACATGGAGCAATTCAACATGGCTGCCAAAGAAATCAAATTTTCCACCGAGGCGCGCGACAAGATGCTGCGCGGCGTGGACATTCTCGCCAATGCGGTGCGGGTGACGCTCGGCCCCAAGGGGCGCAACGTGGTGCTCGACAAGAGTTTTGGCGCGCCGCGCATCACCAAGGACGGCGTCACCGTCGCCAAGGAGATCGAACTCGAGGACAAGTTCGAGAACATGGGCGCGCAGTTGGTGCGTGAGGTCGCCCAGAAGACCAGCGACCAGGCGGGCGACGGCACCACCACCGCGACCGTGCTCGCCGCCTCGATCGTGCGGGAAGGCGCCAAGGCCGTCGCCGCCGGAATGAACCCGATGGATCTCAAGCGCGGCATCGAGATGGCGGTCGCCGCCGTCGTGCGGGACATCGAGAAGCGCGCCAAGAAGGTGGGTTCGTCCGCCGAGGTCGCCCAGGTCGGCACCATCTCCGCCAACGGCGACGCCAAAATCGGCCAGATGATTGCCGAGGCGATGCAGAAGGTGGGCAACGAAGGGGTCATCACGGTCGAGGAAGCCAAAGCGCTGGAGACCGAGGTCGAGATCGTGGAGGGCATGCAGTTCGACCGCGGCTATCTCTCGCCCTACTTCATCACCAACGCCGACAAGATGACCGCGGAGCTCGAAGACCCCTATGTTCTGCTCCATGAGAAGAAGCTCTCCGGCCTGCAGGCCATGCTGCCCGTGCTGGAGGCAGTGGTGCAGTCGGGCAAGCCGCTGCTGATCGTCGCCGAGGACGTCGAGGGAGAAGCGCTGGCCACCCTCGTGGTCAACAAGCTGCGCGGCGGGCTGAAGGTCGCCGCGGTGAAGGCGCCCGGCTTCGGCGACCGCCGCAAGGCCATGCTCGAGGACATCGCGATCCTGACCGGCGGCCAGCTCATCTCGGAGGACCTCGGCATCAAGCTCGAGAACGTGGCGATCGCCATGCTCGGTCGCGCCAAGAAGGTCGTGATCGACAAGGAAAAGACCACCCTCATCGACGGCGCCGGCAAGAAGAAGGACATCGAAGCGCGCGTCGGCCAGATCAAGGCGCAGATCGAGGAGACCACCTCCGACTACGACCGCGAGATGAGCCGCTTGAGCAGCGGCACGAACAGCAGCATCACCGCGGCAGCGACGAAGCTCGAGACGACGAAGATCGAATAGAAG
>DATBWJ010000106.1:0-2532 GCA_036514935.1 Xanthobacteraceae bacterium | reverse complement strand
CCTTGCTGGTGAACACCTCGCGGTGCTCTTTTTGCTCGAGATTGCCGACGATCTCGGCGAGGCCGAACATGCCCATGGCGACGGTGACGAAGCCGATGCCGTCCGACAGCTCGGGCACGTCGAAGGCCATGCGCGACTGGCCGGTCTCGATGTCGGAGCCGACCATCGACATCAACAGGCCCATCAGGATCATGGCGATGGCCTTGATGACCGACTCCCTCGCCAGCACCACCGCGAACACAAGGCCGAGCACCATGAGTGAGAAATACTCCGCCGGACCGAACAGCAACGCGACCGAGGTCAGCGGCGCGGCGAGCGCGGCGACCAGCACGGTCGCCACGCAGCCGGCGAAGAACGAACCGATGGCGGCGATTGACAGCGCGGGCCCGGCGCGGCCCTGGCGCGCCATCTGGTGGCCGTCGAGCGTGGTCACCACCGAGGATGCTTCGCCGGGAATGTTCACCAGGATCGAGGTGGTCGATCCGCCGTACTGGGCGCCGTAGTAGATGCCGGCCAGCATGATGAGCGCGCCGACCGGCGGCAGGCCGAAGGTGATCGGCAGCAGCATGGCGATGGTCGCCACCGGCCCCACCCCCGGCAGCACGCCGACCAGCGTGCCGACCAGCGCGCCGGTCAGACAGAACAGGACGTTCATCGGCGTCAACGCGACCGAGAAGCCGAGCGCGAGGTTGGCGACGATATCGAACATGGCGGGCGATGCTCCTAGAACCGCGGCCAGAGCACGAACGGCAGATTGAGCGCATATACGAACAGCAGGACGCAGAACGCCGTCAACGCGAGCGCCCACAGCAGCGTTTCCCGCCAGCGCACTTCCAGGGTGGCGGCCGCCGACACCATGACGGAAGCAAACGTCGCCAGGATGAGGCCGAGCGGCCGGATGGTTCCAGCAAAGATCAGGATCCCCGCCGTGACGTACAGAGGGCCGCGGTCCTCGCCGCGCGCAATGACGAGTGTGATGAGGAATACAACCAATGCCGCGACCACGGTCTCGCCCTGACGCATGCCGAGCGCGGTGACGAGCGGCGTGCTGTAGCGCGACACGAGCGCGAAGGCGACGACCAGGACCGCTCCCAGGAGCGGTCCGCGAATGGCGATGCGCTCGACCCTCGGACCCTTGCTCACCATGCCGATCAGGGCGACCAGCACGCCTATGCCGACCAGCAGCCAAGCGAACAGCCGCGGCGCGGTGCCCGGCCCGAACGCAAAGCCGCGCATGCCGGGAAGGTTGCCCGCCGCCCACAGCGCGAACAGCGCGAATCCCACTAGAACGACGCCGCCCCAGAAGTCGCGCGGATTGCCGATCCACGAATGGCGGCGCGGCTCGCCCGCCGAGCTGTGGACGCCCTCCGACATCAGTGCCTCCCGGCTGATCTTGAAGCTGTTCCCCGCTGGGTTCCTACCACAGGCATCCGCCCGGCCGAAAGCAATTCGCGTCTCACAGCAGGCCGGCGAACCCGAGCGCCGCCGCCGCCGCGAGGGCGATGAGCGGCGAAAGACGCGTGAAATAGGCAAGCGCAAAGGTTGCCCCGGTGATCAACAGCGTGGCCGTGCCCTGGTGGGCGGAACGCGCGACGATGAGGGCGCTCGCCGCGATGAGGCCGGTGGAGACCGGCACCAGGCCGGCTTGCACCGCGCGATGCCAGCGCTTGTCCTTGAAGCGCTCGAACATGCGCGCGAGCAGGAAGGCGACGGCGCAGGCCGGCCCGCACATGAAGAAGGTGGCGGTGAGGGCGCCGGGGATGCCCGCAACCTGCTGGCCGATCAGGGTGACGATCAGCACGTTCGGACCGGGCGCGGCCTGCGCGATGGCGACGAGCTCGGCGAACTGGCGATCGCTCATCCAGCGCGAGACCTCGACCGCCTGCCGGTGCATTTCGGGCAGGGCCGAGATGGCGCCGCCGATCGCCAAGAACGACAGCAGCGAGAAGTGCAGCGCGAGTGTTGCGAGCGTGCCGTCCTCCCTCACGGCGCCCTCCAGGCAAGCGCGACCGCGACGGGCACCAGCACGATCAGCACCCACAGCAGCGGCCATCCCAGCGCGCCGACGGCGAGGACGGCGGTGCCGGCCACTGCGACGGCGCCGAAACCCTTGCGCAGCAGCGGCTGCGCCATCTGCACAGCGGTCGCAATCAGCAGGCCGGCCGCTGCGGCGGCGAGGCCAGTGAGCGCGCCACGCAGTTGCGCCAGCTCGCCATAGCGCGAATAGAGCGTGCCGAGCACGATCATCAGCGTGAGCGGGGGAGCCATGAGGCCGACGAGCGCCGCGCTCGCGCCCGCCACCCCGTGCAGGCGCCAGCCGTAGATGATCGAGAAGTTGACGATGTTGGGCCCCGGCAGGAACTGGCAGAGCGCGAACAGCGCGTTGAACTCGTTCGCGGTCATCCAGCGCCGCTCCTGCACGATCACGCGGCGCGCCCAGGGCAGTACGCCGCCGAAGCCGGAGACGGTGATCTTGCAGAAGCCGAACAACAGTTCCGCGACGCTCGGCACGACGATTGGGGGTGGAACGGC
>DATBWJ010000105.1:0-6137 GCA_036514935.1 Xanthobacteraceae bacterium | reverse complement strand
ACCGCCACGCCGATGAACGATCTCGCCACATCGACACGGGCGCCGGACAAATGGCCGCGCGCGAGCAGCTCCTCGATCGCCGCATCGGTGAGGATGGCGATGTCGGGGGCCGCGCCCGCCGCGATGCGGTCGGAGAACTTCTTGGTCGACCCGTATTCGGCCGTAAACGATAGCCTCGCCTTGCTCTGTAGGTCGTCGCCGACCGCAAGCAGGACGGCCCGCAGGCCGTTGGTGCACAGGACGCTCAGGTGGGCGGGCATCGTCATGCGAAACGGACCATCACCGCGATCAAGTCTTGAAGCGCGGATCGAGATAGTCGCGCAGGCTGTCGCCGAACAGGTTGAAGGCAAAGACCGCAAGACTGATGGCGAGGCCGGGGAAGATGATCATCCAGGGGGCCTGGCTGTAGAACTCCTGGGAAGTGCCGGACAGCATCAGACCCCAGGCGGCGGTCGGCTCGGTTACGCCGAGACCGAGGAAGGATAGCGAGGCTTCGAGCAGGATCGCCTGCGCGATGAAGGCGGTGAACATGATCAGGAACGGCGCCATGACGTTGGGCGCGATATGGCGGAAGATGATGCGCGCATGGCCGTAGCCGGCGGCGCGAGCGGCGTCGATATACGGCAGTTGGCGGATGGCGAGCGCGGAGGAGCGCACCACGCGCGCGACCTTGGGGATCATGGGAATGGCGATGGCAAGGATGAGATTGACATCGAGGCCGCCGACCGGAAACTTGCCGAGCAGGGCCACCACGGTCAGCGCCAGCACAATGATCGGAAAGGCAAGCAGGATGTCCATGAACCGCTGGACGGCCATGTCGATGCGGCCGCCGAAATAGGCCGACGCCACGCCAATGACGGCGCCGAGGCCGGACCCCATGAACGACGACAGAAATCCCACCGCCAGCGCGGTGCGCGCGCCGTAGATGACGCGCGAGAACACGTCGCGGCCGAAGGCGTCCGTCCCCATCCAGTGCTGCCACGATGGCCGAGCGAGCATGGTGTCGTAGTCGAGCGCGAGCGGGTCGTAGGGGGCGACAATGTCGGCGAAGAAGCCGGCGACAAACAGCACGGCGATGAAGACGAGTCCCGCCGCGCCCGTCGGCTGGCTGAGCGCGAACTGCAGCAGCGGGTGGCGCGGCTTCGGCTCCGCGTAGGCGATGCCCGGCGCGGTCGTGATGGACGTCATGTCAGCGATACCGGATGCGGGGGTCGAACGCCGCATAAAGAAGATCGACCACGAAATTGACGACAATGAAGAACGTGGCAACCAGCATGACCAGCGCCTGCACCATCGTGTAGTCGGCGCGCGTGACCGTCTCCACGAACAGCTTGCCGATGCCATTGAGATTGAACACCTGCTCGGTGACGACAAGCCCGCCGATCAGGAAGGCGAACTCCAGGCCGACCACCGTCACCACCGGCAGCAGCGCATTGCGCATGCCGTGGCGCCCGACCACCACGCGCTCGAACACGCCCTTGGCGCGCGCCGTGCGGATGTAGTCCTCGTTGAGCACTTCGAGCAGCGTCGAGCGCATCATGCGGGTGGTGACCGCCGAATAGCGGTAGCCCACGGCCATCGCCGGCCAGACGAGTTGCGACAGGTTTCGGACCGGGTCCTCGTAGATCGGCGTGAACGTCAGTGGCGGGATCCAGTTGAAGGTGGTCAGCAGCGCCAGGATGATGATCATGCCGAGCCAGAACGACGGCACGGCGAGCCCGGCGATGGCGAACACGCGGATGAGGTGATCGATCCAGCTATCCTGGAACAGCGCGGCGAGCGTTCCGAGCGGGATGGCGATCGCGACCGCAAGCAGCGTCGCCATGATCGCCACCTGGAGCGACAGTTCGAGCCGGCTCGCGATCTCATTGATCACCGGCCGGCCCGTCCACATCGATATGCCGAAGTCGCCCACGAAAATGCCGGTGATCCAGTCGACGAATTGCAGCCACATCGCCTTGTCGATGCCGAGCCGGGCGCGCTCGGTTGCGAGCGTCTCCAGATCGACCGGTCCGCCCTCCATGAGGAAGCGCAGTTCGACGATGTCGCCCGGCATCATGCGCAACAGGACGAACACGAGCACCGCGACGCCCAGCAAGGTCGGGATCATCAGCAGCAGGCGTTGGATCGTATAGCGCAGCATGGCAGGCGCTCGAATTGCGTGCCCTTATGTTGTGTCGCGTTTTTCGGCAGCCAAGCAGTTCCTGCCGCGCTGGAAAATGCTCCATGCGGCGCGGCGCAGGCCGATCGACTTGCGCGTCCTCGGCAGGCGTGACAGCGTTGCGTCGGGCGCCTGCCGCGGGGCGCGCAAGGCGACCCTGATCGCACATGGGGTCCCGGGCCGAGGGCGCCTCGCGTGGCGCACCGTGTCCGGGACAAGCGTCGCTGAATGGCGGATCAGCCTCACTGGTCGAGCCAGACGTCCTGAAGGTCCTGGTTGAGGTAATGGCTCGGCGACATGTACCAGCCCTTCATCTGCTTCCAGTGGATGATGATACGGTGCCACCAGATGACGGGAACGCTGTATGCCTGGCTCAGGGCGTGCTGCTCGAATTCGCGCAGCAGCGCATAGCGCTTATTCTGGTCGAGCTCGCCCTTTTGCCGGTCGTAGAGGTCATCCAGCTTGGGATCCTCGTAGCGTCCATAATTGATCGAGGATCTGCTGGCCGATATGTACTTGGCGAGCTGTAGGTTGGGGTCGTCGACGGCGTCACAGTTGAAGTCCAGCCCGACCTCGTAGGTTCCGCCCCGCAGGCCCGTGATGTAGGCCCTGGTCTCGGGCTGCTCATGCTCGGCCGCGACCCCGATCTGGCGCCAGTGGTCGATCAGGAACACGCCGACCGGCGTGTAGGGCATCGGAATATTGCGGTTGAGGAACTTGAACTTCAGGTCCTTCACTCCGGCTTCCGCGAGCAGCCTTTTCGCTTCGGCGCGCGCCGCGTTGATGTCCTTGCCATAGCCCAGATATGTCACGAGCTCGGCGTCCTTCGCCGCAAGCTCGTATCCCGGACGCAGGATGCCGCCCACGTCGCGCAAGAGCGCGATCCTGGAGAGCGCCTCGGCGCCCCGCCAGTGATCGATGGCGAGCGAGAGCGCGCGCCGCACGCGGACGTCGTCGAACGGCTTTTTCTGGGTGTTGAAGGTCACCACCAGGCTGCAAATCCATGGGCTCTCCTGCACCACGATCTTGTCGCCAAGCGCCGCAACCAACCTATCGCGGTCGGCAGGAGAATGGCCGCGGAACTCGACCAGCACCTCGCCGGCCTGCAGGGCGTTCACGCGCGCCGCCGTGTTGGTGATGAAGATGGCACGGTAGCCGTCGAGATAGGGCCGGTCCTTCTCGAAGTAGTCGGCGAAGCGCTCGCCGACCCAGTGCGAGCCGGCCGCGTGCTCGACGAACTTGAACGGCCCGGTGCCGAGGATGTTCCTCTCCGGGAATTTGGGGTCCTGCTTCAGCTTCGCTGCGCTGTAGATGCAATCCCACGGCGAGGCGAAATTGGTCAGCATCGAGGCGTTGCGTGCCTTCAGCTTGAACACCACGGTCTGCGGGTCTGGCGTCTCGATCGCGGCGATGTCGCTGTAGGCGGCCTTGCGGATCGACCGCACGCCTGGCGACGGATTGGCGATGCGCTCGTAGGTTGCCTTGACGTCGGCCGAAGTCATCGGCGAGCCGTCGTGGAACTTGACGTTCGGCTTGAGCTTGAACGTGTAGGTGAGGCCGTCCGGCGCGACCGTCCAGGACTGGGCGAGGTCGCCCTTGACCTTCGGATAGTTCGGCTCGTCGAACTTCAGAAGCGTGTTGTAGTGGGGCCGGACCGGATGGATGAAGGCGAACGAGGTGGCGGCATGGCAATCGTAGTCCGGCGGCTCGGCGCTGACCGCGAATTTGAGAATGCCGCCGCGCTTGGGGGTCTCCGCAGGTGCCGCGGTGGTGCCCAGGACAAGCGCTGCGCCTGTCACGAGCCATGCGATGGATCGGTATTTCATGGCTGTTCCCTCCTTCTGGTGCCTCGCCTGCGTTAACGTCCAGGACCGTCGGCCGACACCTGTGCCTTCAGGTCGCACCGACCGCTTGGGGCGGCATCTCGGCCTTGTGGCAGGCTACGAGGTGGCGCGGCCCGACTTGTCGCGCCTGCGGTGCCTGCCGGCGGCATTCGTCCCCTGCGATCGGACACCGGGTATGAAATACGCAGCCGGACGGCGGGGTCAACGGGGAGGGTATCTCGCCGTGCAGCGCCCGCGGCGCCCGGGCGCGCTCGCGCTGCGGGTCCGGCACCGGCGCGGCATCGAGCAGTGCCTTGGTATAGGGATGGGCGGGGCTTGCGTAGAGGAGATCGCGCTCGGCGACCTCGACGATGTGGCCGAGATACATGACAGCGACGCGGTCCGAAATGTGGCGGACGACCGCGAGGTCGTGCGCGATGAACAGGTAGGTCAGTCCAAGGCTAGCCTGCAGGTCCTCCAGCAGGTTGATGATCTGTCCCTGGATCGAAACGTCGAGGGCAGAGACCGGCTCGTCGCACACGATGAACCTGGGCTCGAGCGCGAGCGCGCGTGCAATGCCGACGCGCTGACGCTGGCCGCCCGACAATTGATGCGGATAGCGCTCGGCCATGTAGGGAAACAGCCCGACCTGTCCGAGCAGCTCGGCTACGCGACCCCGCCGGGCGCGCGCATTGGCGACGAGGCCATAGACCTTCAACGGCTCGCCGATGATCTCGCCCACCGTCATGCGCGGATTGAGCGATGAGTAAGGATCCTGGAAAATCACCTGGATCTTGCGCCTGAGCTCGCGCATGTCGCGGCCGGTGTGGCGGGTGACGTCGACGCCGTCGAAACGGATCGAGCCGCCGGTCGGCTCGTCGAGCCGCAGCACGACGCGCCCGACCGTGGTCTTGCCGCAGCCGGATTCGCCGACCAGTCCCAGCGTCTCGCCGGCGGCGATCGAAAACGAAATGTCGTCCACCGCGCGGACGTTCGTGGTCTCCGACGAGAAAAATCCGGCGCCGGCGGCCTTCACCGGGAAATACTTGCGCAACCGCTCGACTTCCAAGATCGGCCGCGACTCGGCGGCCGCCTCGACGGCCCGATGCACCACCGGCGGCGGCGGCGCGACCAGCGTACCGGCGACAATTTCATCGACCCGATGGCAGGCGGCGGCGTGCCCGCCGCCCACGCCGATAAGCGCGATCGGCTCGGCGCATTTCTCGATCCGGTGCGGGCAGCGCGGCGCGAACCGGCAGCCGGCCGGCGGCGCCAGCAAGTCGGGCGGCAGCCCCTCGATCGTCTGCAGCCGCGTGCCGCGCGGCTCGTCGAGGCGCGGCACCGAGCGCATCAGGCCGATCGTGTAGGGATGCGCGGAACGCAGGAAAATATCGTCGGCTGTGCCCTGCTCAATGATCTTGGCCGCGTACATCACGTTCACCCGGTCGGCATAGCGCGCCACGATGCCGAGGTTATGCGTGATGATGACGAGCGCGATGCCGAGCCGCTGCGACAGATCCTTCATCAATTCGAGGATTTGCGCCTGGATGGTCACGTCGAGCGCGGTCGTCGGCTCGTCGGCGATGATGAGCTTCGGATTGCACGCCAGCCCGATCGCGATCATCACGCGCTGGCGCATGCCGCCGGAAAGCTGGTGCGGATACTGCCCGAGCCGGCGCTCGCCGTCGGTGATGCCGACCTGCTGCATCAGCTCCAGCGCGCGCGCGCGGGCCTGCTCCTCGCTCATCTTGAGGTGAATCAGGAGCGGCTCCATGATCTGCAACCCGATCGGCAGAACGGGGTTGAGCGAGGTCATCGGCTCCTGGAAGATCATCGAAATTTCGCGGCCGCGCACCGCGCGCATGTCGTCCTCGGAGAGGTCGAGAAGATTGCGACCTTCCAGCAGGATACGCCCGCCGACCACCCGGCCCGCCGGTTTGGCGAGCAGCCGCATGATCGAGAGCGCCGAGACCGACTTGCCGCAGCCCGACTCGCCGACAATCGCCACGACCTCGCCGCGGCCGACCGTGTAGGAAATGCCTTCGACCGCCCGCACGACGCCGCGCGAGGAGCCGCATAACGGCGAGCGCCGACACCGACTTGCCGCAACCCGATTCGCCGACGAGCGCCGCCACCTCCCCCGGCTTCACCTT
>DATBWJ010000104.1:0-11823 GCA_036514935.1 Xanthobacteraceae bacterium | reverse complement strand
CTCGACTCGACATGGATCAGCGGGGATGATCGAGCCGGCGCGAGCCTGATGCCGGAGTGCACGTTGCGGCGTGCGGCCGCGGGCTCCGCATCCGTTGCCGCCGTCCCTGCGGATCGTCCATTGCTGCCGTCGGAGACTTCGAAATGCCCTACATGAGTGGTGCGCGCGCAACGGTCGAGGCGCTGAAAGCGAACGGCGTCGAGCTCGTGCTCGGCATGACCGGTCACACGGTGATGGAGGTCGCCGACGAACTCGCCAAGGACAACGCGATCCGAGCGGTCTACCCGCGCTCGGAGACCAACGGCACCTACATGGCCTACGGCTACAACAAGATCAAGAACGCGCCGAAGGCGGTGTGCCTGTGGCACGTGGCCGGCATGCCCCATGCCGCGCCCGGCGTGATCACCGCCTATGCCGACTCGGTGCCGATGGTGGTGATCGGCGGCAACGTCGTCTCCGAGGCCGTCGGCAAGCGGGACTTTCAGGACACCCCGTCGGCCGAGATGTACGCCCCGATCAGCAAGTGGTCCTACCGGGTGCAGCGTACCGCCGAAATCCCCGAAACTCTCAACAAGGCGTTCGCGCTCGCCGGTGGCGGCCGTCCGCGCCCGGTCGTGCTCGATGTTCCGTTCGACCGGTTCGTCGAGAAGGCCGAGTTCGACGCTCCCCGCCAGGCGGTGCGGGCGGCGCCGCCGGGCGGCGACCCGCAGGCCGTCCGGCAGGCGTGCGAGCTGTTGGCGAGCGCGCACAAGCCGGTGATTCTGGCTGGCGGCGGCGTCGTCACCGCGCAGGCGGGCGACAAGCTGCGCCAATTGGCGGAACTCCTGTGCGTGCCGGTGTCCTCCGGGCGCAGCGCCTCCAAGGGCGTGCTGGCGGAGGACCATCCGCTCGCGCTCGGAACCTGCGGCTCGTTCGGCTGGCCGATCGCCAACGAGTATCTGCAGGAGGCGGACTGCTGGTGCGCGATCGGCTGCACCTTCTCCCAGATCGCCATGCAGGACTGGTCGGTGAAGCCGCCGCCGACCCTCATTCACATCGACATCGATCCTGGGGAGATCGGCAGGATCTACCGGCCGACGCTTGCCATCATCGGGGACGCCGGACGCGTGCTCGACCAGATGCTTGAGATTCTGCGCCCGAAGGCGGCCGAGCTCCGGCATCACCCCCGGCTCGGCGAGATCAAGGCGCGCAAGGACAAGTGGCTCGCCGAGCTCGACGCCAAGACCTCAACCGACGCCAAGCCGATCAGCCCGTTCCGCCTGATGCGCGAGATCAATGCCGTGCTGCCGGCGGACGGCATCGTGACCGGCGGGGCGGGCAATAACGGCGAGTTCGCGGTGCACGCGCTCAAGTCGTTGCAGCCGACGAGCTTCCTTCTGTCCCAAAAATACTCGGCGGTGGGGTGCAGCTTTCCGATCGCGCTCGGCGCCAAGCTCGCCGCGCCCGACCGGCCGGTGGTGTGCATCGAGGGCGACGGCGGCCTCCACTACAACGTCACCGAGCTTGCGACGGCGGTGATGGAGAAGATCGCGGTCGTGCTCGTGGTGGTCAATGACGGACACCTGAACGCCAACCGGCAGATCGTCAACGCGCTGTTCGCCGGCCAGCAGGTGTGGACGAGGCTCAACAATCCCGACTGGGTGGCGCTGGCGAAGGCGTGCGGCGCAAACGGCGAGCGCGTCGAGGACCCCGCCGCCATCGCGCCGGCGCTGCGGCGCGGGCTTGCGGCGGGCATGCCCTACGTCATCGACCTGATCGTCGATCCGGACGTCCGCTGCCCGATCACCGGCAAGCTGTGGAAAATCCGCTGGTAGGCGCAACCCTGCGATCCCGCCGGCTTCGGCGTCCGCGCGATGACCGCGGGTGCCCGCTCGCCTGATGTAACATATTGATTGACACTTGTAACGAATTTGGTTACAAGCGAGCATGATCCGGGGCTTCCGGCACAATGGCCTGCAGCGGTTTTGGACGCGCAGTGACCATTCAAGGCTGCGCCCGGATTGGGTAAGCCGGATCATTCGCCTGCTGCACGCGCTCGACGCTGCGCGGCGGCCGTCCGATCTGGCGGTGCCGGGGAGCGGTTTTCACCGTCTGCGTGGCGAACGTGCAAGCCGCTACGCAATGACAGTGTCGCGCAACTGGCGGCTGACGTTTGGCTGGGACGGCGAGGACGCCGTCGACATCGACCTGGAGGACTATCATGGTTGATCGGCACGTGCGGCCCGATCCCAAGCGCCGGCCAGTGCATCCCGGCGCTCTGCTGCGCGAGGACGTGCTGCCCGCGATTGGCGAGCCGGTGGCGGCCGTCGCCAAGAAGCTCGGCGTCACGCGCCAGCATCTCCATCGCCTTCTTGCGGAGAAAGCGCCAGTGACGCCGGACATGGCGCTGCGGCTCGGCAAGTTCTGCGGCAACGGCCCCGACCTGTGGCTGCGCATGCAGCAGGCGTGCGATCTCTGGCACGCCGAGCGCGCGCTGCGCAAGGTGGTGGCGAAAATCCCGACCGCGAAGGCGAGGGCAGCAGCGTAGACCGGCTCCCGCCACTCTCTGCATCACAGCCGGAAGATGCGCTGCGCGTTGGTGCCGCGCACCGCCTTCACATAGGCGGCCGACAGCGAGTCGACGCGCGCCAGGCAGCCCTTCATGTCGCCGATCAGGTGCGGGTAGTCGGAGCCGTACATCAGGTTGTCGGGCCCGCCGACGTCGAGACAGAGCTGCAGTGCGGCCTGCCGATAGGTGACGGCGTCGTAGTAGATGCGGCGCAAGTATTCGCTCGGCAGGCGCGAAATCTTGGTGCGTCGCGCCGGCTCCATCTCGAAGCAGCGGTCGAGGCGCCCGACGATGTAGGGCAGCGCCGCGCCCGCGTGCGCGGCGATGATCTTGAGGTGCGGGTAGGTCTCGAAGAAGCCGTCGAATATCATACGGCCGACGGCGAGCGAGGTGTCGAACATGAAGCCGACCGAGCCGGTCATGTTGTGCACCTGCAGATCGAGGAATTGCGTGCCCGGCGGCGAGGTCGGATGCACCAGCACCGGCAAAGCGAGATCATCGATCGCGCGCCAGATCGGGGCGAACGCCGGCTCGGTGAGCGAGCGAGCGTTGATGTTGGCGAGCACCATCACGCCGACCGCGCCGCCGGCGTGCGCGCGCTTGAGCTCGGCGAGCGCCGCCTCGGGATGCTCCCACGGCAGCGACGCCATCCAGCGGACGCGATCGGGATAGGTCTTCTGGGCGTTCCTCATGTCGTCGTTGACGAGCCGCGCCGCCGCCAGGCTGGTGTCGGCGTCGCCGAAGTAGCAGTTGGGCGCCGTCAGCGACACGATGGCGACATCGACGCGCGCCTCGTCCATGTCCTTGATGCGCAGCGCGTAGTCGAAATGCGCCTTCTGCGGGGTGAGGAACGGCGCGCCCTCGCAGCGCACCGAGTCGCGGCCGTCGGCCGTCTTGGTCACCTCGTAGCGCGGCCCGCCCTTCGTGCGCAGCAGGTCGAACCAGGGCTGGCTCAGCATGTGGGTATGGACATCGATGACGGTCATGGGTCTCTCCCGGTGCGAGGATGATGGCGCGGTCGTGTCGGCGCGACGCCGTCGCGCTGTCCCCGGCGCGCAGGCGCGGAATCCGGCGGGCGTCGCGGCGACCACCATGCTTCACCAGCCGCCGGCAGCGCAACCGCGTTCGGCCGCCGGCGGCTGGCATGCATTGCTGATCAGCGCGGCTGGCATTGCGGGCAGGCGACGGCCGGGTCCGCTTTGTGGACGCGCGCACCGCCAGCATGGCCGTTCCGGCTACTGCATCAGCCGCGGCAGGTAGAGCGAGAGTTCGGGAAACGCGATCATCAGGGTGACGATCACGACCTCGCAAGCGAGAAACCACATCGAGCCGGCGAATATCGTGCCAAGCGCGATCTCGGGCATCATCACCTTGATGGCATAGACGTTGAGGCCGACCGGCGGCGTGATCAGGCCGATTTCGATGAACTTCGTGACCAGGATGCCGATCCAGATCAGATCGATATTGAGCGCGGTGAAGATCGGCAGCATGACCGGCAGCGTGAGCAGGATGATGCCGATCGGGTCCAGGAAGCATCCCAGGATGATGTAAATGATCGCCATGACCACGATGACGTGGACCTCGCCGATCGCCCACTGCTTCATGAAGTCGGCCATGAAGGCGGGCACGCCGCTGAACGCCATGAAGCGCGTGAGCAGGATGGCGCCGATCGCCACGAAGAAGATGGCGCCGGTGCTCAGCAGCGTCTCGCGCGCGCTGTCGCGCAACACCGCCCAGCTCATCTGTCCGCGCCCGAGCGCGATCAGGATGGCCAGGAACGAGCCCACCGCGCCGGCCTCGGTCGGCGTGGCGATCCCGCCGTAGATCGATCCGATGACGCCGATGACGAGCAGCGGCAGCGGCCAAACGTCGAGCAATGCCAGCCAGCGCTCGCGCCAGCTCGGGCGCTCCCGCAGCGGGGGCGCAAGCGCGGGTTGCAACGTGCAGCGCCCGATGATCATCGCTGCGTAGATCGCCGCGGTCAGCAGGCCGGGGATCACTCCGCCGATGAACAAGGCGGCGATGGAGACCTCGGCGAACACGCCGTAGATCACCATGATCACGCTCGGCGGGATCATGATGCCGAGCGTGCCGGCGCAGGCGACCACCGAGGTTGCCAGCGAGAGGTCGTAACGATAGCGCAGCATTTCCGGGATCGCGATCTTGCCAACCGCGAAGGTGGTGGCGAGGCTCGAGCCCGACGCGGCGGCAAAACCGGCGCACGCGAAGTTGGTGGCGACCGCCAGTCCACCCGGCAGACCGCCCAGCCACAGGCGCGCCGCGGTGAACAGGCTGGCGGTCATCCCGGAGCGATGCGCCAGCGTGCCCATCAGCAGGAACATCGGGACCGCTGACAGCTCCCAGCTCGCGGCGAAATCGTACGGCAGGATGCTGAGCAGGCTGAGGGCGATGTCGAGACCGACGATGCCCCACAGGCCGAAAAACGCGACCATGGCCAGAGCGAGTCCGATCGGCACGCGCAGTCCGATCAGCACAACGATCACGGCAAAGCCGCCGAAGCCGATGAGCAGCGGTGACAGGTGTCCCCCCGACCTATGCAGGTAGCCGATCGAAGCCCTTGGCAGGCGAGCGTCCGCTGAACTTGTTGGCCGCCACGATCAGCGCGTAGAGCGCCATGGTGCCGCAGCCCAACGGCAGCACCCAGCGCGACGGCCATAGCAACAGGTTGGTGCGCGAGGCCTGCAGCAGTTCACCGACGCGGGTCGCCTCGATGGCGGAAACCGTGGTGCGCCATGTCAGCACCGCCATGAACGCGAACAACAGCAGGGCCACCACGCCTTCGAGCACGGTTTTCCCCCTTTGCGACATCCAGTCGGTGAAGAAGGTGGCGGACAGGTGCCCCTCGTTGCGGGTGATGTCGCCGAGGGAGAAGTAGATGATCGACACCATGAGATAATGCGTGACGACCTCCGCTCCGGCGTCGATCACGTAGTTGAGCAGATAGCGCGCGATGACGTCGGCAGTGATGAGGAGCATCATCGCGATCACTGCGACCTCGCCGAGCACCATCATCACATTCGTGAGGCGATCGAGGACCATCCGGACGCCGGCAGTGGGAGCCATCGGTTGCGGCCTCGCTTGTCGGTTGGGGCGCGTCGGCGCCCGGGCGAATCGAACGAAGGACTAAAGTTTCAGCTTGCTGAATACCTCGTCCCATAGCGCCGTGGCCAGGGCATCGCGGGTGCGGCCGACCTTGTCCATGATGCCCTTCCATTTCTGGACGAGCCTGACGTGCTCGGCGACGATGCGCCGGGTGGTGCTTTCGGGAACGCCGCGGGCCTTCGCCAGGTCAACGAGGACGTTCTCCTCGGACTGCACGAACTTCTGCCAGGGCGCCTCGATCGCGGGAAGCTTGATGAACTTTGCGCCCTTCTCCATCGCCTCGCGGCGGGCGTGCGCCTCGCCGTCGTTGTAGCCGGCCACCACGCGGGCAATCGCGGGCGGCATCTGCTTGATCAGCGCCGCCTTGTGCTCGGCGCTCAGCTTGGCCCACGAGCCCTTGTTGACGATCATGAGATGGACCGCCGGGAAGGCGCCGAGCGGGTGCTCCACGACGGTTCTGACGACGTCCTTGAGGCTCAGCGCCACCAGGAATTCGAGCGGGCTCATGGTGCAGTCGACCTGGCGGCGCTGCAGCGCCGGCAGCAAGTCGCCCGGCCCGATCTGCTGGCGGGCCTGCCCCAGCACCTCGGCCCAGCGCGCGGTCATGCTCGACACCCCCGCCACCTTCCTGCCGCGCAGATCCTCGGCGGACCGGATGTCGTCGACGCACTGCATGTAGTTCTGTCCCGGCGAATAGACGCCGAGCGTGATCGTCTTGTTCTGCTCAAAATCGCCCCAGCACTCCGGACAGTTGAAGAACAGCGCCTCGTTCGCCGCGCCGGTCGACGCCCAGCCGTCGGTGAACAGCGCCGGCGCATCCGTGATGATGGCGTTGTGCTTGAGCTCGGCGGGCGTGAAGGCCGGCACGATCGTGCCGGCATCGACGAGGCCGTCGGCCACGCCCTTCAAGGTGGTGCGGTTGTTGAAAAGCTGGGCGCCCATGAAGTTCTGCACCGTGAAGGTGCCGTTGGTGGCCTTGGCGAGCAGATCGAACAGCGGGACCGTTCCCAGCCGGTTGTTGGGCGCGTTGGGCGCAGTCCACGAACTGTATTTCCACGTAGTCTGCGCGGCCGCCGGCGGCGTGAAGCCGATCGAGACCAGCGTTGCGAGCCCTGCGAGCGTGAGTCTGTTCATGACGAGTCCTCCCGAGAAGCCGATATTTAACCAGATTAGCTGATCGGCCGCACGCGCCGTCGTGCCGGTCAACAGCGCCGCATCAGTGTGCCGGACCGACGCCAAGGCTGCGTGCGCCGGCAAGCCCTTGGCCGACGCCCGGTGCCCTGGGGCGGTCTCGAACAGATCAGCCGTGCGGCCAGTCGCCGCGCTATTCCGCCGCCGCCCGCGCGGCTTGCGCGGCTTCGATGCGGGCGGCGCAGTACTTGAACTCGGGGATTTTGCCGAACGGGTCGAGCGCCGGGTTCGTCAACAGGTTGGCCGCCGCCTCGACATAGGCGAACGGGATGAACACCACGCCGTCGGGCACCGCGTCGTCGGCGCGCGCCGCCAGCTCGATCGTGCCGCGGCGGGTCGAGACGCGCACCATGTCGCCCGGCTTGAGGCCGAGCCTGGCAAGCTGGCGGCGCGACAGACAGGCGACCGGGCCCGGCTCGAGCGCGTCCAGCGTGGCGGCGCGGCGCGACATCGCGCCGGTGTGCCAGTGCTCGAGCTGGCGGCCGGTGGTGAGGACGAAGGGGAACTCGGCGTCCGGGGACTCGTTAGGCGGCGTGAGCCTGGCCGCCACCAGCCGGCCGAGGCCGCCGGGGCGCGGAAAACCGTCGGAGAACACCACGTCGCGGCCGGGCTTGTCGGGCGCGTCGGAGGGATAGGTGACCGAGCCTTCGCGCTCGACGCGCTCCCAGGAAATGTTGGCGAGCGAGGGCATCAGCGCCGCCATCTCGGCGTAGATGTCGCTCGGGTGCTGGTAGTTCCAGTTAAGGCCGATGCGCCTGGCGATCTCCTGGGTGATCCACCAGTCGGGCTTCGCCTCGCCCGGCAGCGGCAGCGCCTGGCGGCCCATCTGCACCTGGCGGTTGGTGTTGGTGACGGTGCCGTCCTTCTCCGGCCAGGCGGAGGCGGGCAGCACGACATCGGCGTGAAACGCGGTCTCGGTGAGGAAAATGTCCTGCACGACGAGGTGGTCGAGCCGCGCGAGCGCCTCGCGCGCGTGGTTGAGATCGGGGTCGGACATCGCCGGGTTCTCGCCCAGGACGTACATGGCCTTGATCTTGCCGGCGTGGGCGGCGTCGATGATCTCGACCACGGTGAGGCCCTTCTTGGGATCGAGCGCGGCGCCCCAGGCCTGCTCGTATTTCTGGCGAATAATTGGGTCCTCGACCGACCTGTAGTCGGGAAAAAACATCGGGATGAGGCCGGCGTCGGAGGCGCCCTGCACGTTGTTCTGGCCGCGCAGCGGATGCAGCCCGGTGCCGGGCCGGCCGACGTGGCCGGTCAGAAGCGCGAGCGCGATCAGGCAGCGCGCGTTGTCGGTGCCGTGGGTGTGCTGGGAGATGCCCATGCCCCAGAAGATCATCGCCGCCTTGGCGCGGGCGTAGGTGCGCCCGACCGCGCGCAGCGTCTCGGCGTCAATGCCGCAGATCGGCGCCATCTCCTCGGGCGTAAAATCCTTGATGTGCTCGGCGAAGGCCGCAAAGCCCTCGGTGTAGGTCTGCACGTATTGCTGGTCGTAGAGCTTCTCGGTCACGATGACGTTGAGGAGCGCGTTGATGAGGGCGACGTCGGTGCCGTTCTTGAACTGCAGCATGTGGGTGGCGTGACGCTTGAGCGCCTGGCCGCGCGGGTCCATCACGATCAGCGTGGCGCCGCGCTTGGCCGCCTGCTTGAAATAGGTGGCGGCGACCGGGTGGTTCTCGGTCGGGTTGGCGCCGATCACGACGATGACGTCGGAGTTCCTGCATTCGTTGAACGTCGCCGTCACCGCCGCCGAGCCGATGCCTTCCATCAGCGCGGCGACCGAGGAGGCGTGGCACAGCCGCGTGCAGTGATCGACATTGTTGGTGCCAAAGCCCAAGCGCACCAGCTTTTGGAACAGATAGGCCTCCTCGTTGGAGCCCTTGGCGGAGCCGAAGCCGGCGAGCGCCTGCGCGCCGTGGGCCTCGCGAATGCGCCTGAAGCCGCCGGCGGCGCGCTCAAGCGCCTCCTCCCAAGTGGCCGGGCGGAAATGCGTCCATGGATTGGCCGGATCGACCGTATCGTCGGCGCGCTTTGCCACCCCATCCTTGCGGATGAGCGGCCGGGTGAGCCGGTGCGCATGGTGCACGTAGTCGAAGCCGAAGCGACCCTTTACGCACAGCCGGTTCTCGTTGGCCGGGCCGTTGTGGCCGCTGACGTGGAGGAGCTTGTCGTCCCTGATGTGATAGCTGAGCAGGCAGCCGACGCCGCAATAGGGACACACGCTGTCAACCGTGCGCTCGGCCTGGTGGGCGAAGACGTTGTTCTCGTCCACCAGCGTCGCCGGCATGAGCGCGCCGGTCGGGCAGGCCTGCACGCATTCCCCGCAGCCGACGCAGGTCGAGGCGCCCATCGGGTCGTCGAAGTCGAACACGATTTTCGCGCTGTGGCCGCGGCCGGCCATGCCGATCACGTCGTTGACCTGGACCTCGCGGCAGGCGCGCACGCACAGCGTGCAATGGATGCAGGCGTCGAGGTTGACCGCCATCGCCGGATGGCTGCGGTCGGGCGCCGGCCGGCCCGCGCGCGGAAATCGGCTGTGCTCCAGCTTTTGCCGGGTGGCGATCTTCCACAATTCCGACTGCGGATCATGCGCGACTTCGCGCACGGGCTGGTCGGCCATCAAGAGCTCGATCACCATGCGCCGCGCGGTTTTCGCGCGCTCGGTCTGGGTCTTCACCTTCATGCCGGGAGTGGGCGCGCGGATGCAGCTTGCGGCCAGCACGCGCTCGCCCTCGACCTCGACCATGCAGACGCGGCAGTTGCCGTCGGGGCGATAGCCGGGCCGCGGCAGGTAGCACAGGTGCGGCAGCCTGATGCCGAGCCGGCGCGCGGCGCGAAAGATCGTCTCGCCGTCGCGGATGTCGACCTCGCGATCGTCGATGAAGAAGGCATTGGGCTTCGTTGTGTCAGTCATCACACTCTGCCCTCGCCGCTTGCACCGGCCTGCTCCCCTCCCCCTTGTGGGGAGGGGTTGGGGGTGGGGTTCTTCGACATCGCGGCGCTCTCGCGCGCCGCTGTCAGGATCGCCTCGCCTACATTGTGCGGCTTCTTCAGCACTTCATTGTTCCAGAACCGCAGAACGCGATAGCCCTGGGACTCAAGCCACGCTGTGCGCTGCAGGTCATAACCGTGTCGCACGTCGGCGTGCTGCGAACCGTCAAGCTCAATCACCAGCTTGCCTGCAAGCCATGCAAAGTCGGCGATGTAGATTCCGATCGGAGCTTGCCGACGGAAATGAATTCGCAGCGGCTTCAGCGAACGCAACAGGTACCAGAGCTTGCGTTCGGCATCGGTGGGACGTCGGCGCAGCGCCCGCGATTGTGTTCGAGTCCGTTTTTCAATCGCGCTATGCGGCATGTCCTTTGCACCCGTCTTGCGCCCACCCCACCCCGGCTCGCTTCGCTCGCCACCCCTCCCCACAAGGGGGAGGGGTTACGCTGTGCTCGTAGCGCGGGTGTACATCATCACCAACTCCTCAGCGGCTTATCCAGCTCCTCTGGAAAGTATTTTAGCACGCTGAGCAGCGGATTGGGCGCTGCCTGCCCGAGGCCGCAGATCGAGGCCTCGCGCATGGCGTCCGACAGCTCGGTGAGCAGCGCCGCATCCCACGCGCCTTGCGCCATCAGTTTCACCGCTTTCTCCGTGCCCACGCGGCAGGGCGTGCACTGGCCGCAGCTCTCGTCCTCGAAGAACTTCATCAGGTTGAGCGCGACCGCCTTCATGTCGTCCTTGTCGGACAGGATCACGACCGCATGGGAGCCGACGAAGCAGCCGTGTTTTTCCAGCGTCCCGAAGTCGAGCGGCTCATCGGCCATGGACGCGGGCAGGATGCCGCCCGAGGCGCCGCCCGGCAGGTAGGCCTTGAAGGCGTGGCCGTCCGCCATGCCGCCGCAATATTCCTCGATCAATTCGCGCGCCGTGACGCCGGCCGGCGCCAGCACCACGCCCGGCTTCCTCACCCGGCCGGAGACCGAGAAGCTGCGCAGGCCCTTGCGTCCGCGCCGGCCATGCGAGGCGAACCAAGCGCCCTTCTCGACGATGTCGCGCACCCAGTAAAGCGTCTCGACGTTCTGCACCAGCGTCGGGCGGCCGAACAGGCCGACCTCGGCGACGTAGGGCGGGCGGTGGCGCGGCAGGCCGCGCTTGCCCTCGATCGACTCGATCATCGCCGATTCCTCGCCGCAGATATAGGCGCCGGCGCCGCGCCGCAGGTGCAGCGCGCAGTGGCGCGCAAGGCCCGCCGCCTGCAGCTTGGCGAGCTCGTCCACGAGCATCAGGCGGATTTCGGCGTATTCGTCGCGCAGATAGATGTAGGCTTCCTCGGCCTCCACCGCCCAGGCCGCGATCAGCGCGCCTTCGAGGAAGCGGTGCGGATCGCGCTCGATGTGGTAGCGGTCCTTGAAGGTGCCGACCTCGCCCTCGTCGGCGTTGACGGCGAACAGGCGCGGTCGCGGCTGCTCGCGCACGATGCGCCATTTGCGGCCGGCGGGAAAGCCGGCGCCGCCGAGCCCGCGCAGATCGGCCTCGCTCAGCGCGGCGATGATGTCCTCGCGCGTGCGCTGGCCATCGAGGCAGGCGCGCAGGAGCGCATAGCCGCCCGCCGCACGATAGGCATCGAAGTCCGCGCCGGGCGGGAAAGGCAGCACGCGTGGCCGCGCGCGCGCGAACGCCACCACATTGTCTGCAGTCGCCCGCGTTATCTGCACATGGCCGACCGCGCAGGCCGGCGCGCGATCGCACGCGCCCATGCAGGGCGCGCGTACGACGCGCACCCCGGCGCCGAGCTTGCCGGGCAACTCCGCCAACAGCTTCTCCGCGCCCGCCATGGCGCAGGACAAGTTTTCGCACACCCGCACGGTGACGGCGGGCGGCGCGGTCTCGCCCTCCTTCACCACGTCGAAGTGGGCATAGAAGGTCGCGACCTCGTAGACCTCGGCGAGCGCGGCGAGATGGTCGGCGGA
>DATBWJ010000103.1:0-3838 GCA_036514935.1 Xanthobacteraceae bacterium | reverse complement strand
GACGAGGCCGCGCGCCATGTGCCCGACGTCCGCAATTAGCGGGATGTCGTCAATTCGAATTGTTCGAGGTCATTGCGAGGCAGGCGCAACCCGCCGAGGCAATCCACACCAAGAGGGGATCGCCACGCCCCCTGCGGGGGCTCGCGATGACGGCGACTGCAAGGGATGAACACATGAAATCATCCCCTTGTAGCGCCCGGTTGCCAACCGAAAACCGGATCGCTATGGGTACGCGCCTCTCGCTCGCCTCGTCCGGATACCGACCTCTCCAGCGCGCGCAGTGAGATGGTTTTGGAGAGCCGCATTCCACCATGGCCCGCCTCGTCATGAAGTTCGGCGGCAGTTCGGTCGCCGACATCGCCCACATCCGCAACGTCGCGCGCCACGTCAGGCGCGAGGTCGATGCCGGCCACGCCGTCGCCGTGGTGGTATCCGCCATGGCGGGAACGACCAACCAGTTGGTCGAATGGTGCCGCGAGGCCGCCGTGCTGCATGATGCGCGCGAATACGACACGGTCGTCTCCGCTGGCGAGCAGATCAGCTCCGGACTGCTCGCCATCACGCTCGAGGCCATGGGGGTCAACGCCCGCTCCTGGCAGGGCTGGCAGCTTCCGATTCTGACGAGCGAGGCGCACGGCGCCGCCCGCATCCTCGACGTCAATGGCGCCGAGCTGACCCGGCGCTTCGCCGAGCGCGGCGAGGTCGCCGTGATCTCCGGCTTCCAGGGATTGCACCAGGAGACCAACCGCATCACCACGCTCGGCCGGGGCGGATCGGACACCTCCGCGGTGGCGGTGGCCGCCGCGATCGCGGCCGACCGCTGCGACATCTATACCGATGTCGACGGCGTCTACACCAGCGACCCGCGCGTGGTGCCGCGGGCGCGCCGGCTCGACAAGATCGCCTTCGAGGAGATGCTCGAGTTCGCCTCCCTCGGCGCCAAGGTCCTGCAGGTCCGCTCGGTCGAGCTTGGCATGGTCCACAACGTGCGCATCTTCGTGCGCTCCAGCTTCGAGCGGCCCGAGGACATCGACCCGCGGGGCACCCCGCCCGGAACGCTCATCTGTGACGAGGCCGAGATCATGGAACAGCAGGTTGTCACCGGCATCGCCTTCTCCAAGGACGAGGCGCAGATTTCACTCCGCCGCGTGCAGGACAAGCCGGGCGTGGCGGCGGCGATCTTCGGGCCGCTCGCCGAGGCCAACATCAATGTCGACATGATCGTGCAGAACGTCTCGGCGGACGGCGCCACCACCGACCTCACCTTTACCGTGACGGCGGCCGACTACGAGCGCGCGCGCGACACGCTGATCAGGGCCAAGAGCCAGATCGGCTACGAGCGCCTCGACGGGGCCACCGACGTGACCAAGGTCTCGGTCATCGGCATCGGCATGCGCAGCCACGCCGGCGTCGCCGCCAGGGCGTTCAGGGCGCTGGCCGAGCGCGGCATCAACATCCGCGCCATCACGACCTCCGAGATCAAGTTCTCGCTCCTGATCGACAGCGCGTTTACCGAGCTTGCGGTGCGCACCCTGCACTCGCTCTACGGGCTCGACCAGACCTGACCGGCGCGCCGGCGACGGCCTCTCGCGCGCCGCCATTCCGCAACCGCTGCGGCCGCGCGCAGCCTTACTCTTGCCGTCGGCACCCCGGTGCCGCCGATGGCGCACTGCAACATGGTCCAATGCGCTTGCGGCGCGGCGGTTCGTTTCGCTATAGCCTGTCCCGATGATCGCGGCGGGCACCGGGTCTCGCGCGCGTCCTTTCAACTCGAGTCCAGCCGGGCGCCGCGGATAGGCCCGGTTTAAGATGCGGGGACCTCATGCGAGGGGCACTCGGCGGTCCGCGCGTACTGCTGCGCCGTCTCCGGGAGGTCATGGCGGAGCCGGTCAGCGCGCAGGAGCGCCTCGACAAGATCGTCGTGCTGATCGCCGCCAACATGGTGGCGGAGGTCTGCTCCTGCTACGTGCTGCGCGTCGACGGCACGCTGGAGCTTTACGCCACCGAAGGCCTCAGACGCGAGGCGGTGCACAAGACCGTGCTGCGCATCGACGAAGGCCTCGTCGGCCTCGTCGCCAGCGAAGCCAATCCGGTCAACCTGTCCGACGCCCAGACCCACCCGGCGTTCGCCTACCGCCCGGAGACCGGCGAGGAAATCTATCATTCGTTCCTGGGCGTGCCGATCCTGCGCGCCGGCAACACGCTCGGCGTCCTGGTGGTGCAGAACCGCGCGCGGCGGACCTATACCGAAGAAGAAGTCGAGGCGCTGCAAACGACCGCCATGGTGCTGGCGGAGATGGTCGCCTCGGGCGAGCTGGCCGCGCTCGCCACGCCCGGCGCCGAGCCGGCCGTGCGCCGCCCCCTGCATCAGAAGGGCGCCGCGCTCAACGAAGGCATCGCGCTCGGCCATGTTGTGCTGCATGAGCCGCGCGTCGTGATCACCAATTTCATCGCCGATGACGTGCACCAGGAACGCGCGCGGCTCGATGCCGCGCTCGCCCGCCTGCGCGCCGATCTCGATAACATGCTCGAGCGCGGCGAGGTCGCCGGGGGGGGCGAGCACCGGGACGTGCTCGAAGCCTACCGCATGTTCGCCTATGACCGCGGCTGGACCCACAAGCTCGAAGAGGCGGTGCTGACCGGCCTGACCGCGGAAGCCGCGGTCGAGCGCGTGCAGTCGGACACCCGCGCGCGCATGCTGCGGCAGACCGACCCCTACCTGCGCGAGCGGTTGCACGACCTCGACGATCTCACCAACCGCCTGCTGCGCCAGCTTCTCGGCCGCGATCACGCCCCCGCGCGCGAGAGCCTGCCGGAGAACGCCGTCATCGTGGCCCGCTCGATGGGACCTGCCGCATTGCTCGACTACGACCGCAAGCGCCTGCGCGGGCTCGTGCTGGAGGAGGGCGGACCAACCTCGCACGTGGCGATCGTGGCGCGCGCGCTCGGCATTGCCGCCGTCGGTGAAATCCCCAACGCCACCGGCGTCGTCGACCCGGGCGACGCCATCATCGTGGACGGCATTTCGGGTGAGGTGCACGTGCGCCCCACCTCGGACATGGAGGCCGCTTATGTCGAGCGCGTGCGGCTGCGCGCCCGCCGTCAACTGCAATATCTCGCGCTGCGCGACAAGCCGTGCGTAACCAGGGACGGCCAGCCGGTCACGCTGATGCTCAATGCCGGGCTGCTGGTGGACCTGCCGCATATCGCCGAGACCGGGGCCGCCGGCGTCGGCCTGTTCCGCACCGAGCTGCAGTTCATGGTGGCGGCGCAGTTTCCGCGCACGAGCGAGCAATTGGCGCTCTACCGGGCGGTGCTCGACGCGGCCGCCGGCAAGCCGGTCGTTTTCCGCACGCTGGACATTGGCGGCGACAAGGTGCTGCCCTATATGCGCAATGTGGACGAGGAGAACCCGGCCCTCGGCTGGCGGGCGATCCGCCTCGGCCTTGACCGGCCCGGCCTCCTGCGCAGCCAGGTGCGGGCGCTGTTGCGGGCGGCGGCGGGACGCGAGCTCAGGCTGATGTTCCCGATGATCGCCGCCGTCGAGGAGTTCGACGAGGCCAAGCGGCTGGTCGAGCGCGAGCTCACCCATCTGCGCCGCCATGGCCACAAGCTGCCGGAGCGGGTCGAGATCGGCTCCATGGTGGAGGTGCCGGCGCTCTTGTTCCAGCTCGACGAGCTCACCGAAAAGGCCGATTTCCTTTCGGTCGGCTCGAACGACCTGATGCAATTCCTGTTTGCCGCCGACCGCAGCAACCCGCGCGTGGCAGACCGTTTTGACCCGGTGTCGGCGCCGGCGCTGTGCGCGCTCAAGACCATCGTGGACAAGGCTCGCGCG
>DATBWJ010000102.1:0-3247 GCA_036514935.1 Xanthobacteraceae bacterium | reverse complement strand
CAGGCACTGATTAACGGGAGCATGACATGCGCGTGGGGTTCATCGGTATCGGCGCCATCGGCTGGCCGGTGGCGGCCACACTGGTCAAGGCGGGCCATGAAGTCGCGGTGTTCGATATCGCGCGCGACCGGGTTACCCGTTTCACCCGCGAGCACGCCTGCCGAGGCGCGGGGCGCATTTCGGAGGTGGCGGACAACGAGTTCGTCATCGCCATGCTGCCGAGCGGAGAGGACGTGCGCCACGCGCTCCTCCACCAGGACGATGCCGGATTTCTCAAGGCGGCAAGGCCCGGCACCGTCGTGATCGACATGGGCTCGTCCGACCCGCTCGGCACGCGCGAGCTCGGCGCGGCGCTGCGCGAGAGGGGCGTGAGCCTGATCGACGCGCCGGTGTCCAAGCGCGTCGCCGTGTTCGGCGCGAGCGGCACGCCGGTCGCCACCGGCTCCGCCATCCCGATGGTGATCATGATCGGCGGCGACGACAGGCAAGCGATCGCGCGGGCGCGCCCGCTGTTGGCCGCGATCGGCGACACCTTGTTCGAGACCGGCGCGTTGGGCTCCGGCCACGCGCTCAAGGCGCTCAACAACTACGCCTCGGCGGCCTCCCACGTCGCGCTCGCGGAGGCCCTGCTGGTCGCCGAGCGCTTCGGGCTCGACCGCAAAATCGTCATCGACGTGATCAACGTCTCGACTGGCCGCAGCTTCGTGTCCGAGGTGCTGTTCAAGAAGCAGATCGACAACCCGCAGTTCGCCGCCGGGTTCTCGATCGGCCTGTTCGCCAAGGACGTCCGCAACGCGGCCGATCTCGCCGAGGCGGTGCGGCTCGACGCGCCGATGGCCCGCCTCACGCGCGAGCGCTGGTCGCGCGCGCGCGAGCACCTGGGCGCGTCAACCGACATCACCGGCGCCACGCCGGCCTGGGACGTCGATCTGGCGGAGTGAGGCGCCGCGCGCTTACAGCCGCCCGTTCAGCACCTCGTGGACCGCGCGGGCGAGGTCGTGCTTTCGGTACGGCTTGCCGAGGAGCACGTCGCCCACGTCGAGCACCGCATCGTCGGGCTGCGCAGCGCCGAGGAATCCCGAGGTGAACAGAATCCTGAGATCCCTGCGCTTGGCGCGCGCGCAGGTGGCAAGCTCCTTGCCGTTCATGCCCGGCATGACGATGTCGGTGAACAGGAGATCGACTTTGTCCGCGCGCTCCAGCACTTCCAGCGCGGCCTGCGCGCTGTCGGCCTCCAGCACCTGGTAGCCGAGGTCCCTCAACTGCGCCACCGCCGTCGCCCGAATAGCCGGATTGTCGTCGACCGCCAAAATCACTTCGCCGCGCGCGGCAGGACTCGACGACGGCACCCCGGTCGACTCGATGTCCGCTTCGGCGACACCGGCGCGCGGCAGGTACAATTTGAAGGTCGTGCCTGTTCCGACTTCGCTGAAGGCGGCGATATGCCCGCCGGACTGCTTGATGAAGCCGTAGACCATGCTCAAGCCGAGCCCGGTTCCCTTGGCCGGACCCTTCGTCGTGTAGAACGGCTCAAAAATGTGGGCGAGGACCTCGGGCGGCATCCCGGTGCCGCTGTCGCTGACCTGGATGACCACGTAGTCGCCAGGCAGAAGACCCGGCTGGCGCGACGGTTCGGCAATGCCGACATGCATGTTGCGGGTCTCGATGATCAGCGTGCCGCCGCCCGGCATCGCATCGCGGGCGTTGATCGCGAGATTCACCAGCGCCGCTTCGAGCTGAGCCTTGTCGACGTTGACCGGCCACAGGCCCACAGTTGGTCGCAGCTTCACCGCGATATGTTCGCCGAGCGTCCGTTCCAGCAGTCGTGTCGTATTATGAAGAAGTTCGTCCACGTCGATGCGGGTCGGTTGCAGCGGCTGGCGGCGCGAGAACGCCAGCAACTGGCGCGTGAGGTCGGCGCCGCGCAGGCTCGCCTGCAGGATGGTTTCGACTTTCTCCGATGCGGCCGGGATGCTGGCGACATCCTCCTGCAGAAGATCGATGTTGCCGATGATGATCATCAACAGGTTGTTGAAGTCGTGCGCGAGGCCGCCGGTCAGGTTGCCAACCGCCTCCATCTTCTGTGCCTGCCGAAGCTGGTTCTCGACCGCTCGGCGCTCCGTCAGGTCATCGGCGACGGTGAGCAGATATTGCGGCTCTCCGCTCTCGTCGGAGATTGGAATAGTCGTCACGTTGAAGACCACCGTGCCGCCCGCCGGCGTCACGGCTGGCTGGTCATAATAGGTGTGGGCTCGCCGGGTGGCGACCACTTCGTTGTCGTGGGCCTCGATGTCGTCGGCGACTTCCTGCGCGTAGACCTCGCGCGCCGTCCTGCCGATCAAGGTGCCACGCGTGTACCCCCACATTTTCTCGCCCGCCTGGTTGACCAGCAGGTATCGCCGGTCGTGGGCGTTCTTCACGAAAATGGTCGTGGGCACGCTCTCGATGATCTGGTCCAGGAACTGACGGTTGCGGTCGCGCTCCCGTTCCGCACGCCGCTGGTCGGTGGTGTCGACGATGGCGGCGAACCGGGCCGGCCGGCCCTCGAAGTTCAGACCGCCCGCATAAATGTCGGCCTCGAACATCGATCCGTCGGCCTTAAAGTAATGCCGGCCCTTGGCCATGTGATATCCTGAAAACGCGCGCAGCGCCGACAGCAGGAGGTGGTGGTCTTCGGCTGGCCGGACATCGAGCACTGTCATCGTGAGGAACTGCTCGCGGCTGTAGCCGAACTGGGCGACCGCGGCGTCGTTGACGGCAAGGAATTTCAGGGTTTGGGCATCGAAGACATACATCGGCAGCGGGTTGCCGTCGAACAGCAGGCGGAATGTCGCCTCGCGCTGCTTCAGCTCGGTGATGTCGACGCGGATGCCGATCGAGCCGCCGTCGGACGTGCGGCGCTCCTCGACGCGCAGCCAGCGATCGCCGCGCCGCTTCTCGTGGACGGAATGCGGCTGGCGGTGGCGCGCCAGCCTTTCCGCGATCCAGGCGTCCTCGCGTCCCGCCGCCTCTTCGTACAGTCCCGCCGCCACCCCCGCCCGCAGCACGTCCTCGAACTTCGCCCCCACTTTGAGCAAATGGGCCGTTTCCGCGTAGACCTCGGCGTACTTGCGGTTCCACAACACATAACGGTTCTCGGCGTCGAACAGCACCAGCCCCTCGGGCACGGCCGCGAACGCCTCGAGCAGGCGGGCGTGGGCGGCGCGTGCCTCTTGTTCCGCGCGCTCGGCCTTGGCGCGCGCCTCGA
>DATBWJ010000101.1:0-2553 GCA_036514935.1 Xanthobacteraceae bacterium | reverse complement strand
GAGCGCCTCGAACCGCCGCCGAATCGCCAATTCATCAATCACACGAATCCGATATAGTATTGCGAGTCCAGCGGGAATCCCGCCAGGCAGAAAAATCAACACCCGCCGATTCACTTATTCGCGGACGGGTCCTAAGGGGCGCGCGCCGCCCCGGCGCCCAGCGCGCGCTGCATCAGGACGGTGTCGAGCCAGCGGCCGAACTTGAAGCCGACGTCCTCGAACGTGCCGACCACGCGAAACCGGGCCGCGCGGTGCAACTCGATCGAGGCGGTTTGAGCCGAGTCTCCGATCACCGCGATCATCTGCCGAAATCCGCGCGCTTCGCACGCCTCGATCAGGCGCCCGATCAGGGCGCGCCCGATGCCGCAGCGATGAAGCTCAGGGGTTATACGGTTTCCGGGTGATTGACTCGGGAGGTGGCGGATTCCCTGGGTGGAACGAAGCAGTTAGGTTGCGGCGCCATGATTCGCAGGAGGCGGGCCATGGCGCATGTGGCAAATCACTTGAGCACTGCCGAATTGGAAGAACGCTACCGGTCGAGTGAGGCGGTGACGACGGCGCGGCACTATCAGACGATCTGGCTGTTGGCACAGGGCCATACGATCCCGCAAGTGTCTGCAACGATGAGCTTTGCGCCGCGCTGGATTGAAGAACTGTTGGCCCGCTACAACGCGCTTGGCGCTGCTGCGCTCGGCGACCGTCGCCGCCACAATGGGGCAAGTCCATCGGTGCTCAAGCCGGACCTGCTCGAACAGCTCAAAGTGCGATTGCAGGAGCCTGCGGCGGACGGCGGGGTATGGACTTGCGCCAAGGTCGCAAACTGGATGGCTGATCAGCTTGGGTTGGAGAAGCTTGCGCCGCAGCGCGGATGGGAGGCGCTGACCGCGATCGGCTGGTCGATCCAGTCGCCGCGCCCGAAGAACCCCAAGGCGGCCACGCCGGAGGAGGAAGCGGCCTTTAAAAAAAACTCGCCGACACGGTGGTTGAAGAAACCGAGAAGCACCCGGACAAGCCGATCGAGGTGTGGGCGACCGACGAATACCGCCTCGGCCTGAAGCCGATCCAGCGCCGCGTTTGGGCGCCGGTCGGCGAGCGGCCGGTCGCGCTCGGCCATCACCGCTACGACTGGCTCTACGTCACGGCCTTCGTGGCACCGGCCAGTGGCGAGACCGTCTGGTATCTATCCAACGGCCTCGACAAGCCGTTCTTCGCCAAGCTGCTCGAAGCGTTCGCGCGCGAAACCGGCGCCGGCCGCGACCGCGTCATCGTGCTGCAGCTCGACAATGCCGGCTGGCACACGCCGGAAAACCTCCCTGTTCCAGACGGTATCCGGCTCGTCTATCAGCCCCCTCGCACCCCCGAACTGCAGCCGGCCGAACACCTTTGGCCGCTCATCGACGAGCCGCTCGCCAACAAATATTTCGATACGATCGATGATCTCGACGCCGCCATCGCCCAGCGATGCCGCGCTCTGCATCAAAACAGACCGCTCATCGCAAGCCACACCAAATTCCATTGGTGGCCCAAATCCATCATCCCGAGCTAAGGACCCGTCCGCGAATAAGTGAATCGCCGGGTGTTGATTTTTCTGCCTGGCGGGATTCCCGCTGGACTCGCAATACTATATCGGATTCGTGTGATTGATGAATTGGCGATTCGGCGGCGGTTCGAGGCGCTCGCTCCGGTGCTTGATGAGCGGGGGCGGCGGTGTTTTGCGGCGGCCGAGGCGACGACGGCCGGGCGCGGCGGGGTGAGCGCCGTGACGCGCGTCACGGGCATTGCGCGCAGCACGATCGGGCGCGGCTTGGCCGAATTGCGCGCGGCAGAGACCCCCGCTGGCGACCGCGTGCGCCGGCCGGGCGGTGGCCGCAAGCCGCTGAGCGAGACCGATGCGAGCCTGCTCGATGATCTGCGCTCGCTGGTCGAGCCGGAGACCCGCGGCGATCCGCAATCGCCGTTGTTGTGGACGTGCAAGAGCCTGCGCAAGCTCAGCGCGAGCCTGCGCGACATGGGTCACGAGATCGGCCGCACACTGGTCGGCGAACTGCTGCACAAGCTCGATTATCGCTTACAAGCCAATCGCAAGACCCGCGAGGGATCGAATCATCCCGATCGCGACGCCCAATTCCATTACATCAACGATCGCGTGAAGGAAGCGCTCGCGGCCGGCGAGCCGGCGATCTCGGTCGACACCAAGAAGAAGGAGCTCGTCGGCGACTTTCGCAACGGCGGGCGGGAATGGCGGCCGCAGGGCTCGCCCGAGGAAGTCCGCGTCCACGATTTTGTCATTCCCGAACTCGGGCGGGCGGTGCCCTATGGCGTCTACGATATCGCCGACAACGCCGGATGGGTGAGCGTGGGCATCGACCACGACACCGCCGCTTTCGCGACCAACGCCATCCGGAGCTGGTGGAAGCTCATGGGGCGCGAGCGCTATCCCAACGCCCGCAGCCTGCTGATCTCCGCCGATGGCGGCGGCAGCAACGGTTCGCGCGTGCGATTGTGGAAGATCGAGCTACAAAAGCTGGCCGACGAACTCGGCGTTCCCATCAC
>DATBWJ010000100.1:0-33806 GCA_036514935.1 Xanthobacteraceae bacterium | reverse complement strand
CCAGCCGGTGCGGCGGGCGAGCGCCGGCAGCGGCCGCACCACGGCGGGCTCGGCCGTCCATCGCATTCCTGGCACCGGCGCAAGCGCGTCGGTCACCCGTTCGAGGTCCGAGCGCGGATCGTCCAAGCTGGGCCCGGAAGTCTCGATCGCATGCGCGTGCACCGACGGATCCACCTGCACGCGCCGCGCCGCGCCCTCGATCTGCAAGCGCTGCTCGATCACCTGCGAGGCTCTGGGCACGTAGACCTTCACGTCGCCGAGCACCCGCGTCTGGCACGCCAGGCGTTGACCGTCGGCGAGCTCGCGCTCGGACAGATTGAGCCGGTCGGCCGCCGTCGGCGCCGAGGTCTGGCCGGTCATAACCACCACGCGACAGCGTCCGCACTGGCCTTCCCCGCCGCATATCGAGGCGACGCCGACGCCGGCGGCCCGCGCCGCATCGAGCAGCGTGGTCGTCGGCGCAACGGCGATGCGCTTGCCAACCGGCTCGAAGTCGATCGTGCAGAGGGGGCCGTCGGTCGGATTCAAGGATGGCTCCCGCAGCGCCAGGACGTGCCGACAACGATTGCGCGACGGCAGCGGCTATGGCGGGCGCGCAGACAAGCGAGCACTCCGCGCCGTGGTCAGCCGACAGCGCCGCCGACGCCGGCAGTCAGGCGGAAGGATACGCAGAACCCGGCCTGCGCGATTGACCCAAATCAAGCGCTGCTCGCTATCCGAGTGCCCGAGTCGAACCGGGCGCATGTGCGCGAGAACCGGGCCGCCCTCGACCTGCGCCTCAGGAAGGAGCACCTCGCCCAACTTGATCGCCTCTTCCCGCCGCCCACCCGCAAAAGGCCGCTCGCGACGACCTGAGCACCGCGCCCAAGCGGGCGCCAGATCAGGTTGCGGCGCGCTGCTTTGGCCGACCGCGCCGCCGCTGCGCGCCGGCAATGCCGGCCCGCCTTTCGCCGGTCAGGCTGCCTTGACCTCGATCTTCTTCTCCGGTTTTTGGGCCTCGGCTTTCTTCGGCAGCGTCACGGTGAGCACGCCCTTCTTGAACGCTGCGGCGATCTTGTCGGATTCGACGGCCTCCGGCACCCGGAACCGGCGCTCGAACGAGCCGTAGCGACGTTCGGAACGGTAGTAGTCTTTTTTCTTCTCCTCTTTTTCTTCCTCCTTCTCGCCTTTGATGATCAGTTCGTCGTCAACAAGCTTGACCTCGACATGGCGCTCGTCCATGCCGGGCAGCTCGGCGGTGACCTCGTAGGCCTTCTCCTTCTCGACAATGTCGACCGCCGGAACCCTCGCCCAGCTCACCTCGCGCGGCCACAACGGCTCCACGTCAAAGATCGAGCGACGGAAGGGGGACAGCCAACCGCGGTCGAAATCCTCGAACAGGCGATCGATCTCGCGGCGCAGGCTCTCGAACGGCCGCCATTCCTGCAAGGCCGCCGCGGGCTCTGCGGTCTTCTTCTCGGTCTTCACCGGTACCTTGGTTGCAGCTTCAGCCATGGCAGATTCTCCTGCTGTTGGATGATACCCCGATAGGTTGAATGCCCGCATTTCGCGTTGACATAGGTCAAAGGCAGCGGCGCCCGCGTCACGTGCGCGGGCCGTCGCCATCCGATTGCGCGGTCACCGCCGCGAGTTCCTCGGCCGCGAGGTCGCCCTTCGGTTCGATCCCGGGTCCGAGGCGCTGCTGCGCCATCGCCTGGATGCGCGCGGCGATTCTCGGCTCGCGGTCCATCAGCAGATGCACGTCGCGCGCGTCGAGCACCAGCAGGCTGGTGCGCGTGAGCGCGGTGACATTGGCCGAGCGCAGCGCCTTGCGCAGCACGGCGATCTCGCCGAAGAAATGGCCGGCGCCGAGCCGCACCCGCTTGTCCTTGAGGTCGATCTCGACCTCGCCGGCCGCGATGAAGTACATCGAGTCGGCCGCCTCCCCGCGGCGCGCGATGATGGTGCCGCTTTCGATCTGGCGGGAGTGCAGCAGCCGCATGATTTCGGCGATCTGGCCGGCGTCGAGTCCGGCGAACAGAGGGACCCGCGCGACCATGGCCCAGGTCACCATGAAGTTGCGATGGTGGATGTCGTTGGCAAACGCAGTCGCGACAATGCCGACCGGCAGCGCAATCATGATCAGGCCAAGAAATATGGTCGCCGAGCCGACCACGCGGCCCAAGGGCGTGATCGGCACCAGGTCTCCGTAGCCAATGGTGCCGAGCGTGACGATCGCCCACCACATGGCGTCGGGAATGGTCCCGAATTTCCGCGGCTGAATGTGTCCTTCCACCACGTACATCAACGTCGCGCTCATCATCGCTACGCCCAGCAGAACAACGAAGCATCCCAGCAAGGCGCGCCGTTCGACGTACACTGCCTCGAGCAGCGAGCGCATGGCCGGCGAGTAACGGCTGAGCTTGAGGAAGCGGATGACGCGGAGCACGAGCACGACGCGCAGCTCGCTCGGAAGAACGAACGCAAACCAGAAGGGAAACACGGCAGCAAGATCGATGATGCCCTGCAGGCTGACCACGAAGCGCAACCGCGCGCGCGCCGGCGGCAGATGGCGGTAGAGGGGATGCTCGACGGCCACCCACAATCGCAGTAGATATTCGACGGTGAAGACCACCAGCGCGACGAGTTCGATCACGGTGAAGACGGCCTGGTACTGCAACGCAAATTGCGGCACTGACTCGAGCGCGACCGCCGCGAGGCTGATCACGACGACGAGGACGATCAGACAGCGCGCGGCGGCGCTCGACCGATCGCCGATCGACCCTTGCTCGAGGATCTCAAAGCATCGGTGCCGGCGCTCGTGAACCAGGGCGGAAATGCGGACCATGTCATCGCGTCTCGCTGGGCTGAGGCCGGCAGCCCGACCGTTGCGCCAGCTTGCATCGAGATCGACCGGCCGCCGACCGCCAGCGGCAGACCGCGCCCGGCGCTCAGCCGGTGATATCGTCGTCGTTCAACACGCGCAACGCGGCGCCATCGAGGTCCTCGTATTGACCGGACCGCAGCGACCACAGGAACGCGAACAGGCCGACGAGGCCAAGACCGAGCGCCATGGGGACGAGAAAGACGAGGACGTTCATGGGGCTGCCAGGGTTGCAGGTGCGGAACCGGGTTGTTGCGGCGCTTCATCGGCTCGCCGCCGGCGACTGAGGCGCAGGCGAAGCGCATTAGCCGTGACCAGCAGGGACGAGCCGGACATTGCCAGCGCCGCGATCAGGGGCGTGACCAGGCCGGCAACGGCAATGGGAATGGCAATGAGGTTGTAGACTGCCGCCAACGATAGGTTCTGCAGCATCAGCCGGCGCGCCGCGCGCGCGGTGAGCACCGACTCCAGGACGGGGGCGAGATGGGCGCCGAGAAACACCGCATCGGCATGGGCCTGCGACAGCTCGGCCGCCGAGATGGGCGACATGGATACGTGCGCCTGGGCGAGCGATGGCGCATCGTTGATGCCGTCGCCCACCATCAGCACGCGATGCCCCTGCGCCGCGAGCGATTTCAGCGCCTCGACCTTGCGATCGGGCGTCAGGCCGGCCTGCCAATCGGAAATGCCGAGCGCGGCGGCGATGGGCGCGATGGCGTCGCGGCGGTCGCCGGACAGGATGCGCATCGCAAGCCCGCGCGCGCGCAGCCCGCCCACGATCGAGACGGCATCCGGGCGCAAGGCCTGATCGACCATGAGCACCGCCCAGCGCTCGCCGTGACGGACGGCGATGATCGAGGCTTGCGATGCCGGATGCTGCAGCAGCCCGTCGAGGCGGCAATGAGATGCGCTGCCGAGCCTCGCCTCCCTGCCCTCGACAATGGCGCGCACGCCCTGCCCGGCGTCCTCGACGACGCCGGGGAAAGGCTTGCGGTCGCGCGCCTCGCGCGCCACGGCGGCGGCCAGCGGATGCCGGCTCGACAGACCGAGGCGGGCCGCCAGTTCCAGAAGATCGGGGGGGACCGCCGCCGCGTTCGCCACCCGGCCCTCGGGCAGCGTGAGCGTTCCGGTCTTGTCGAACACCACCGTGTCGATCTCGGCGAGCCGCTCGATGGCATCGCCGGCGTTGAGGATCACGCCGTTGCGGAACAGCCGTCCCGCCGCGACCACCTGCACAGCCGGAACGGCGAGCGCCAGCGCGCACGGGCATGTGATGATCAGGACCGAGATCGCCGCGATCACCGCGTCATGAAGCGAGGCGCCGGCGAGCAGCCAGCCGCCCAGCGTCGCCGCGGCGGCCGTGTGCACGACCGGCGCGTAGCAGCGGGCGGCGCGATCGGCCAGCCGCACGTAGCGCGATTTCGATTTCACCGCCTTCTCAAGGAGCCGCTCGACCTCGTCGAGCAGCGTGCGCTCGCCCGCGGCGGTGACCCGCAGCGTGAGCGCGCCCGTCAGGTTGAGGGATCCGGCATAGACCATCTCGCCGCCGCGCCGCGTCCGCCCCGCCGTCTCCCCGGTGACCAGGCTCTCGTCGATCTCGGAAGTGCCGTCGACCACGACGCCGTCGGCGGGCAGGCGGTCGCCGGGGCGGACCACGATGCGATCACCTGGCTCGAGCGCGGCGGCCGGCACCTCGATCACGTCGCCGTTGCGCTCCAGCCGCTGCGCGATTTCGGCCCGCAGGGCGGCCAGGTTGCCGGCGACGGCGCGCGTGCGACGACGCATGGCGTGATCGAGATAGCGGCCGCACAGCAGGAAGAACAGCAGCATCACCGCCGAATCGAAGTAGGCGTGCTCGGCGTGGTTGATCGTCTCGATGAGCGACATGCCGACCGCCAGCAAGACGCCGAGCGAAATCGGCACGTCCATGTTGACGGAGCGGGCGCGCAGCGCGCCGAGCGCACTGCGCAAGAACGGCCGGCCGGCATAGGCCACGGCCGGGACGGCGATGAGAGCCGACAGCCAGTGGAAGAAGTCGCGCGTCTCCGGCGTGATGTCGGTGATATTGCCCGACCACACCGACACCGACAGCAGCATGATGTTCATCGCCGCAAATCCGGCGGTCGCCAGGCATTTCATCAGCTCGCGGGCCGCGCGCGCGTCCTCGTCCTCGGCGAGCCGCGGCGCAAACGGGCGCGCGCCGTAGCCCATCTTGTCGAGCGCCTCGATGACGGCCCCAGGCGAGATCGCCTCCTTGATCCAGGCGACCGTCAGCCGGCGGTTGGTGAAATTGACGCGCGCCTCGACCACGCCCGGCATTCGCTTGAGCGCGCCTTCGATGCGGGCGATGCAGCCGCCGCAGGCGATGCCCTCGACGGCGAGCTCCATTTGGAGAACTCCGTCCTCGCGCGGCCGGGCGAAGTGAGAAAGATCGAGAGCCTCGTTCATGGCGTGCACTCAACGCAGGGCGATGCGGCTCTTGGAACGAAACAGGCGTTCGCCGTTTCGCACCACCTCGATCAGCAAATCCCACTGGCCGGCATCGGCCGCGCTGATGCCGGCGAATGTTCCCGGCCCCCGCTCGGTCAGGGCGACGGGGTGATCGCGGCGCGCGTCGGCCGGATGCGCCAGCCGCGCCGCGACATCGACGCCCGTGACCGGCGCACCGGCCTTGTCCCTGAGGCTGATGACCAACTCGGCCCGGTCCGGCGTGGGCTGGATCAGGCGGGCGTCGACTGTCCAGCGGCGCGCATCCTGGGCGAGCGCGGCAGCACGATCCTGGTTGAAGGCGAGGCCCGCGCGGTAGGCGTTCTCGGTCTCCACGCCGCCGAAGGTCGAGATCGCCACGCGCACCATGACCGCGTTGACGCCGACGACGACCGCAAAGAACGCCAGCAGGCAAACGAGAACCGTGCGTCCGGTCAGCTCGCGCTCATGGCGGAGTCGGCTGGTCATGGTCGCTGCCTTTCACGCGCGGCGGAAGTGATCGGAAGCGCGCGCCGCCTCGCCGGTCGCGCGATCGATCACCGTAAACGTGATGGCGCTCGAAGGGGCGCCGGTTCCATGATCGGTGACCAGCACGCGCACCTCGCGGGTCTGGTCGGGGCCGACCTCGATGGCGGGATCCCCGTCGGGCGGCGTCGGCTCACCGACGATCTCCAGCGAGGCTCCGGGAACGCCTTCGATCGCGAGGGCAAATCGACGGGCCACGGTTCTCTTGTTGAGGATGCGGACGGTGTAGGCGTTGCGGATCGCCCCGTCGGCCAGCCGCACAAAGATCGGATTGCGGTCGTGGATGACGTTGAGACCCAGGCTCTCGCGGGTCGCCAGCGAGTAGACCATGATCGCGCCGACGAGCGCAATGATGCCCGCATAGACGACGGTGCGCGGGCGCACGACGCGCAAGAGCGCGGGCTTGCCCTCAAGGCGGCGGCGGATGTTGACCTCGGTGTCATAGGCGATCAGCCGAGTCGGCCAGCCGAGCTTGGCCATCACCGCGTCGCAGGCGTCGATGCACAGGCCGCACTGGATGCAGCCAAGGTTCGCACCGTCGCGGATGTCAACGCCGGTCGGACACACGGCGACGCACTGCAGGCAATCCACGCAGTCGCCTGCCGGCAGGCCCTGCGCGCGCCGCTGCGCGTTCTTCTTCGCCGAGCCGCGCGGCTCGCCGCGGTCGTAGCGATAGGTGACGTCGAACGCATACTCGTCGGTGAGCGCGGCCTGGATGCGCGGCCACGGACACATGTAGATGCACACCTGCTCGCGCAGGTGCCCGGCGAGCGTATAGGTGGTCAACGTCAGGATACCGATCCAGGCGTAGGCGATGAGCGGGGCCTCGAAGGTGGCGAGGTCCTTCACCAGCGTCGGGGCGTCGGCGAAGTAGAGCACCCAGGCCCCGCCGGTCCACCACGCCACCATCAGCCACAGGAAGTGCTTCATCCCCTTGCGCGCGAACTTTTCGAGCGACCACGGCGCGCGATCGCGCTGCATGTGCGCGCGGCGGTCACCCTCGACCCGGCGCTCGATCGCGTAGAACAGATCGGTCCACACCGTCTGCGGGCAGAGGTAGCCGCACCACACCCGCCCGGCGATCGCGTTCATGAGGAACAGGACCATGGCCGCCAGGATGAGCAGCCCGGTGAGGTAGTAGACTTCCTGTGGCCAGATCTCGATGAAGAAGAAGTAGAGGCGGCGGCCCGGGAAATCGACCAGCACCGCCTGGTCGGGCGCGTTGGGGCCGCGGTCCCAGCGCACGAACGGCAAGAGGTAGTAGATGCCGAGCGTGATGGCGAGCACGGTCCACTTGATCGTGCGGTAGGTACCCGCGACGTCCTGCGGGTAGAGCTGGCGGCGGGCGGCGTAGAGCGGCACGTCGTCCGAAGAATCTGGTTCGGGCAGCGCGACATCGGCCGGCGGCGACCGCTCGCCTGTGTGCTCGATCTGCCGGTCGATGTACATCGCTACTTCTCGCCCCCGCCGAAGCCATGCACGTAGACGGCGAGCGCCTTGATGGTGGTCTCGTCGAGGCGGCCCGCCCACGCCGGCATGGAACCGCCGCGCCCGTTGAAAATGCCGTCGATGATGGCGTCCTTGCTCCCACCGTAGAGCCAGATGGCGTCGGCGAGGTTGGGCGCGCCGATCTCGCGGTTGCCCTTGCCGTCGGGCCCGTGACAGGCCGCGCAATTGTCGGCGAACAGCTTCTCGCCGCGCGCGAGATCGGCGTTGGGCGTGGGCAGGCTCGACAGCGAGCGCACAAAGTCGGCGACGGCCGCGATCTCATCGCGCTTGAGGACGCCGTCGCGTCCGAGCGCCGGCATGTTGCCCTGGTGTCCCCGCTCGTCGGCCGAGCGTATGCCATGGCGAATGGTCTTGGCGATGTCGTCGAGCTTGCCGCCCCACAGCCATTCGTCGTCGTTCAAATTGGGATAGCCGCGGGCGCCGCCGCCGCCGGCCCCATGACAGGGCGCGCAGTTGTCGGCGAACGCGGGCTTGCCGACCGCGCGCGCGAAATCGAGGAGCAGCGGGTCGGCGGCGATCTCGGCGAGCGAGGCCTCGGCGAGCTTGTCCATCATGGGTCCGCGCTGCGCCTTGAGGCGCCGCAGATCCTCGACCACCGCCTCGCGCGAATGCCAGCCGAACACGCCGCGCGTGTAGGAGGTGACGAGCGGCCAGGATGGATAGACGATCCAGTAGCCGATCGCCCAGACGATGGTGAGGTAGAACAGCCACAGCCACCAGCGCGGCAGCGGCGTGTTGAGCTCGCGCACGCCGTCCCATTCGTGACCGGTCGTGGGCGTACCGGTGTGTGCATCGAGCTGCGGCCTCAGTTCGCCCGCCATTTCAGTCCTCCCGCAGCGGAATGCGCGCCGCCTCCTCGAAGTAGCGCTTGCGCGACGGCCACAGCGCGTAGGCGAGGACGAGCAGGAAGACGACGACGAAGTACACCAGGCCCCAGGTCTGAGCGAACTCGGCAAGCATCCGGTAGGTCGCGTCGGTCATCGCATATTGGCCTTGTCATTGTAGAGCTTGAAGTCGACGTGCGTGCCCAGCATCTGCAGATAGGCGATGAGCGCATCGGCCTCCGTGATGCGGCCGGGGTTGCCGTCGTAGTCGCGCGCCTGGGTTTTGGGATAGCGCTTGATGAGATCGGCGGCGCCGGGATGATCCGCCAACGCCTGCGCCACCAGGTCGGTGAGCGCGTTGTCGATCATCTGCGCGCTGTAGGGTACGCCGAGGCGCGCCTGCACCCGCAGGTCGTCCTTGATGTGCGCGAAATCGAGGTCGCTCCGCGCGAGCCAGGAGTAGGCCGGCATCACCGTGCCGGGCACCACCGACTTCGGATCGCGCAGGTGGTCGCGATGCCAGTCGTCCGAGTACTTGCCGCCCACGCGCGCGAGATCGGGGCCGGTGCGCTTAGAACCCCACTGGAACGGCCGGTCGTACATGCTTTCCGCCGCCAGCGAGTAGTGGCCGTAGCGCTCGACCTCGTCGCGCAGCGGCCGGATCATCTGCGAGTGGCAGTTGTAGCAGCCCTCGCGGACATAGATGTTGCGGCCGGCGAGTTCGAGCGGCGTATAGGGCCGCACGCCTTCGGCTGCCTCGATCGTGCTCCTGAGGTAGAACAGCGGGGCGATCTCGACGAGCCCGCCGATCGCCACGACGATGAGAATGCCGATCACAAGTGCGATCGAGTTCTTCTCGAAGACGGCGTGTTTCGACCACAGCGACATGGACGCCTCACTGCGCCGGCGCAGGCGCAAGTTCGCCCGCCCGCGCGGTTGATGCGGTGCTGATGGTCTTCCACACGTTCCACACCATGATCAGCGCCCCGGCCAGGAACAGCAAGCCGCCGAGCGCGCGGATGACGTAGAAGGGATGCATCGCCTCCACGGTCTCGACGAACGAGTATTCGAGAAAGCCGAGCTTGGTATAGGCGCGCCACATCAGACCCTGCAGGATGCCCGACACCCACATCGCCGAGATGTACAGCACGATGCCGATCGTCGAGATCCAGAAGTGCCAGCTCACCAGCCGCAGCGAATAGAGGTCCCGGTTCCACAGCCACGGCACCAGGCAATAGATCGCGCCGAAGGAAATGTAGCCGACCCAGCCGAGCGCGCCGGAATGCACGTGACCAATCGTCCAGTCGGTGTAGTGCGACAGCGAGTTGACCGACTTCACCGACATCAGCGGCCCCTCGAAGGTCGACATGCCGTAGAAGGCGACCGACACCACCAACATGCGCAGCACCGGGTCCGTGCGCAGCTTGTCCCACGCCCCGGACAGCGTCATCAGGCCGTTGATCATGCCGCCCCAGGACGGCATCCACAGCATCACCGAAAACGTCATGCCGAGCGTCTGCGCCCAGTCGGGCAGGGCGGTGTAATGGAGGTGATGCGGGCCCGCCCAGATATAGAGGAAGATGAGCGCCCAGAAGTGGACGACCGACAGCCGGTAGGAATAGACCGGCCGCTCCGCTCGCTTGGGGATGAAATAATACATGAGGCCAAGAAAGCCGGCAGTGAGGAAGAAGCCGACCGCGTTGTGGCCGTACCACCATTGCACCATGGCGTCTTGGACGCCGGCCCACACGATGTAGGACTTGGGCGAGAACAGCGAGACCGGGATGGCGGCGTTGTTGCCGAGATGCAGCACCGCGATGGTGAGGATGAAGGCGAGATAGAACCAGTTGGCGACGTAGATGTGCGGCTCGCTGCGCCGCATGAGCGTGCCGAGATAGACCAGGAGATAGACGACCCACACGACCGTGAGCCACAGGTCCGCGTACCACTCTGGCTCGGCATATTCCTTGGACTGCGTGATGCCGAGCAGGTAGCCGGTGCCGGCAATGACGATGAAGAAGTTGTAGCCGAGCACCACGAACCAAGGTGCGATCTCGCCGGCCAGGCGGGCGCGCGAGGTGCGCTGAACCACGTAGAACGAGGTGGCGAGCAGGGTATTGCCGCCGAAGGCGAAGATGACGGCTGACGTATGCAGGGGGCGGATGCGCCCGAACGATATCCACGGCAGGTCCAAGTTGAGCGCCGGGTAGGCGAGTTCGAGGGCGGCCCACAGGCCGACGGCAAAGCCGGCGAGGCCCCAGAAAACCGCCGCGATCGTGGCGAACTTGACCGCGCCCATGTTGTAGTTGGGCTTGCCCGCGATCAACAGCGGCGGTGGCTGCGCGGGGCGCTCAAAATACCTGTTGACAATGGCAATCGCGCCGGCGGCGCCCGCGATGGCGAACAGATAGGCATGAAAAGCGTATTCCGCGGTATGTGCCTTGGCCGCGACTAGGAGCGAGAGAAAGGCCAGCGCGGTGAGCGCGAGAGCGGTGCCGCCCTCGCCAATGGTCATGCTCTTGGACGACAAGCTCGCCGGCGACATTCCTTGAGCCTTCGCGCGTCGTTGGGAGGCGCGCCGAGGGCGCGCGCTTGGTGCGCGATTTTGTGTACGATCGCCCCGAAAGGCGGATTGACGCAGATCAAGCCCGCCGTTGATCCCGGCTGGACCGCTGGTCTGGGGAGCATTACGTAGGTGGCACGACGGCGTCAGATGGATCATCCGGATCGTGACCGCGCATGGCTGAGTTGACCTCGCAGGCCCGGCCGCTTGAAGCCGTGTCAGGATTTGCTCGGCAGGCGCTCGGCCCGCTCAAATCGCCGGCCGCCCGCTACGGCCTCGCGGTCGGCATGGTGGTGCTGGCATTCGCCGCGCGCGCGCTGCTCGGTCCCAGCCTCGGGCACGAGGCGCCTTTCCTGCTGTTCATACCGGCAGTGCTGGTGGCGAGCGGGCTCGGCGGCTTCGGCCCCGGCTTCGTGGCGACGATCCTGAGCATAGCGCTGGCGAGCACGTTCTTCCCCGCCGGCGGGCTGCGCGGCGTCGAGATCATCATCGGGCTCGCCTTCACGGTCATCGGCTCCGGCATCGCGTGGGGTGGCGAGACCCTCCGCCGCCGGACGCTGCAGGCGAGCGTCAGCCATCAGGAGGTTCTCGCCCGCGAGGCCCACCTGAAGTCGATCCTGGACACGGTGCCCGACGCCATGATCGTGATCGACGAACGGGGGATCATCCAGTCCTTCAGCACCGCCGCCGAACGCCTGTTCGGCTACGGCGCCGACGAGATGATCGGCCAGAACGTCAAGCTGCTGATGCCGTTGCCCTATCGCGGCAATCACGACAGCTATATCGAGCGCTACAAGAGGACCGGCGAACGGCGCATCATCGGGATTGGCCGCGTCGTCGTTGGCGAGCGCAAAGACGGCGCGACGTTTCCGATCGAGCTTTCCGTCGGGGAAATGCGCTCCAATGAGCGACGCTATTTCACCGGCTTTATCCGCGACCTCACCGAGCGGCAGAAGACCGAGGCGCGGCTGCAGGAGTTGCAGTCCGAACTCGTGCACATTTCGCGCCTGACCGCCATGGGCGAGATGGCCTCCACGCTTGCCCACGAACTCAACCAGCCGCTGTCGGCGATCGCCAATTACCTCAAAGGCTCCCAGCGGCTATTGGAGACCCAGTCCGATGCGACCGCGACCCGGGTCCGCCAGGCCATGGACAAAGCGGCCGAACAGGCGCTGCGCGCGGGCCAGATCATCCGCCGGCTGCGCGATTTCGTGGCGCGCGGGGAAACCGAGCGGCGAGTCGAGAGCCTCAACAAGCTCATCGAGGAGGCAGGCGCCCTGGCTCTGGTGGGCGCCAAGGAGCGGGGCGTTCATGTCCGCTTTCAACTCGACCCCAACGTCGATCTGGTGCTCGCCGACAAGGTTCAGGCCCAGCAGGTGCTGCTCAATCTCATCCGCAACGGCATCGAGGCCATGGAGACCTCGCAGCGGCGCGAGCTTGTGGTGTCCGCGAGCAAGCTCGACGAGGACCACGTGATCGTGAAGGTCTCCGACACCGGCCCCGGCATCGCCGAGGAAATCGCCGATCAACTCTTTCAGCCATTCGTCACCACCAAGCTGCATGGCATGGGCGTCGGCCTTTCGATCTCGAAGACCATCGTGGAGGCACATGGCGGGCGGATTTGGGTCGAGCAGAACGCGGGCGGCGGCGCCGTGTTCTGTTTCACTCTGCGCAGCGTCAAGTCCGAGGAGATGAGCGATGAGCGGTAATGCCGTTGTGCACGTCGTGGACGACGACGAGGCGCTCCGGGATTCTCTTTCCTTTCTATTGTCCAGCGCGGGGTTGGACGCCCGCAGCTACGATTCGGCCGCCGCTTTCCTGAAGAACGCGCCGAAGCCGATATCGGGCTGCGTGGTCACGGACGTGCGAATGCCCGGCATGAGCGGCATCGAGCTCTTGCGCGAGCTCAAGTCAGTGGTCCCTACCCTGCCGGTCATCGTGATCACCGGCCACGGCGATATTCCGCTCGCGGTCGAAGCCATGAAGGCCGGCGCGATCGATTTCATCGAGAAGCCGTTTGATGACGACACGCTGCTGGCCTCCGTGCGCCGGGCGGTCGGCCAGCACGAGAAGAATGCCCAACGGGAGGCCGACGTGGCGCAGATCCACAGCCGGCTCGCGTTGCTGTCGGCGCGCGAACGGCAGGTGCTGGAAGGGCTGGTCGCAGGGCACCCCAACAAGGTCATCGCCTTCGATCTCGGAATCAGCCCGCGAACCGTCGAAATCTACCGCGCCAACGTCATGACCAAGATGGAGGCGAACAGCCTCTCGGAACTGGTCCGCATGACGCTCACCGCGGGCGCCTTGCGCCCGGACGCCTAGGTTTTTTACCCCTTGCCGGGTTGACTTACGTCAACGCGCAAGTCTGCGCCCTTGCTCATCATTCGCTGCGGTGAGTTACGCGTTGCCGGACGACCTCAGGCGCATGGGCATGCTAGTACCCCCTCCCACCGGCGACGAACGTCGCGCGGTGATCGTCATCGACGACGATCAGGCGGTGTGCTCGGCGCTCAAGTTCTCGTTGGAGGTGGAAGGATTCGAGGTCTCGACCTTCGCGAGTGCGGCGCAGGCGCTCAAGGCCAACTTGCCGCTGGAGGCTTGCTTCATCGTCGATTACCACCTGCCGGGGATGAACGGCCTGCAGCTCATCCTGGCGCTGCGGGCCGAGCGCGGATTGGTGCCCGCCATCCTGATCACTAGCCACCCCACCACCGTCCTGCGCGAGGCAGCCGCCGCCCAGGGCGTGCCGATCGTGGAGAAGCCGCTGCTGAGCGACGCGCTGCTCGACGGTATCCGTCGGACAATGGACCGCGATTGAAATAGCGGCGCCTCGCGAGCCGCGATCGTTGACCTCGATCAAGGGATGGCGCGGGCGCGCGGTGCACGCTGCCGCGCATGAAGATTCCTGCGATGCGCCTCATGATTGCAGCCGCCCTCTTCGCGTTCGCCGCGGCTGAGGTCGGCGCCGCCTCGCCCGGCGCGCAGCGCGGGCTCACCCTTGCGCGGACCCATTGCGCGCGATGTCATGCCATCGACAAGGTCGGCGAAAGTCCGCTCAAGATCGCTCCGCCCTTCCGCACGCTGCACCAACGCTATCCGCTGGAGAGCCTGGAGGAACCGCTGGCGGAAGGCATCGTGACCGGTCACTCCGGAATGCCCGAGTTCCGGTTCGAGCCCGACCAGATCCAGGATTTCATCGAGTTCCTGAGGACGCTGAACTGACGGTGCTGCGCGCGGCGATACCTACACGGGGCCCACCGCCACGACGCGATAAGTGTGTTGCACCGCCCCTTCCTGGATCGAAACGTACTCGCCGACCTCGAAACGCTCGCTCTCGAAGCGATAGCCGGTCTCGTCCTCCTCCTCCCCCAACTCGTCATAATGGAACGCCCAACCCCCGCGCCGGCGCACGAGGTGCCCAAGCTCGTCGTCCTGTCCGGCCCGGAAGCGCCTGACCCCGCACGCGTGCCGGTACTTGCGCCAGAGCGTGGGCTCGATACGCCCGTGCTCATCGAGCGGTGCGATCAGCTCGTAGCCGTCCTTGCTGCTGCCCTCCGGATGTCCGCGCTCGCGCGCGAGCTCCATCCGGATCCGCCGAAATGCATGCGGAAGCTGGGCGTATTTTGGCGGTGAATTCGGCATGGTCTGTCTCCGTGAACGCGGCGCGGCCGCGGCGCGGCCGCTTCGCATCAATGCGACATCAGCGTGGGCACGGTCATCGACATCAGCATGGTCTGCGTGACGCCGCCGAACACGCGCTCGCGCAGGCGCGAGTGCCCGTATCCGCCCATGACAAGGAAATCGATGGAATGGTCAGCGACGAAATTCAGGATAGTGTTTCCGACATCGATCTCTCCGTGACCGATCCGGCAGACATTCATGGGGAGATCGTGGCGCGCAAGATGCTGCGCGATATCGGCGCCCGGGACGTCGTCGCTCTTCAACGGTTCGTCGGTGACGATGACGAGGTCGATCGCTGCCGCCCGGCCGAGCAGCGGCAAGGCGTCGGCGATCGCGCGCGCTGCCGAGCGGCTGCCGTCCCAGCACACGGCCACGCGATCGAACTTGGCTCCAGCGCGCTGGATATAGGGCACGACGATCAGCGGCCGCCCCGAGTCAAACAGCGCGGCCTGGACCATGAGGTCCTCGGTCACGATCGTTTTCGGCACCGGCTGGCCGACGACCATGAGGTCGAACCGGCGGCCGGTTCGGCCCAAGGTGTCGGCGGCGCTAATAAGCGACGCGGCATGCGTCATGCATTCGTGAGACACGCCGGCGACGCGCGCGGCGTGCGTGAAGCGCTCGATCGCCTGGTTGACCGCTTCCTGGTGCTCGTGGACCGCCGCCTCGATGATCTTGCCGGAGAACATGGGAAAGGGGCCGGGGGTTGCAGCCGGGTCGATTCTGAACGCGATGCCGGCGAGGTGCGCCTGTGTCAGCCCCGCCAGCGAAATCGCGTAATCGGCGGCGGGATCGCGCGCGTCTCCCGGCGACAGGTTGACGAGGATGTCCTTGATCATGATCGCTCCTTCGGCGGTCTTTGTGTTCGGTAGTTCTAATTGAACCGGCGTGGGTGGTAATTGAGTTTCCTCAAATCCGCCCGCCCGATCACGCCGCTCAATGCGTCGGCGCAAGGTTGACGAAGATCAAGGCCCGGTGCGGCCCCGCCGATAGGCTCGCAACGTGCGCGGACCACTATCATGATCAAGACCATCCTTGTCCCGGCAGCCGGGACGTTGGAAGAATCGGTTCTCGATACTGCGCTGATGGCAGCCGAGACGGCCGGCGCCCACGTCGACCTGCTTTATTTCCGCGGCGATCTGGTCAAGGCCATCGAGAGCAAGCCCTATCTGGAATTCGCGTTTGGCGGAGCGATCTCGCCGGCGCTGGCCGCTCTCGACATGGAGTCGGAGCAGCAGAGCGCGACCGCGCGCAGCGCCTTTGCGAGCCTGTGCGAACGCAGAGGCGTTGCGCTCCGCGACGAGCCGGCCGCGCCGGCCGGCGTGACGGCCGCCTGGCGCGAGGAGCGCGGCGCACCTGGCGGCCTCGCCTTTCATGCCCGCCATTGCGACCTGGTGGTGATGGGACGGCCGGGTCCCGCCGGCACCTTCGCCACCGGCGACATCGAGGCGGTGTTGTTCGGGAGCGGGCGCCCGCTGCTGGTCGCGCCCGCGCTGGCCCGGCCGTCGATGCGTGGAACCGCGATGGTATGCTGGAAGGAAACGCCGCAGTCCGCGCGCGCCGTCAGCGCCGCCTTGCCGCTGCTGAGGCAGGCCGCGCGCGTCGTGGTGATCCACGTCGAGGAAGGCGAGGCCGACGGCGCGGGAGCAAACGAGGTCGTCCGCCAACTGGCGCGTCACGGCATCGAGGCGCAGGCCCGCAGCCTGGCCGCCCAGGCGCGCGCGACCGCCGACGTGCTTGCCGATGCCGTCGATGCGAACGAGGCCGATCTGATCGTGCTCGGCGCCTATGGCCGCAGCCGCGTGCGCGAACGCGTGTTCGGCGGCTGCACGCGCGCCTTTCTCGAGCGCGCCGGCGTGCCCGTCCTGATGATGCACTAGCCTCAGACGTCGGCGCGATCCGACAGGCGGCGTTTCGGATGCGTCGCGGAAGCTCGCGTGCGAAGACCGCGCGTGACGAGCGCCTCCCACGCCTCCTCAGCATCATCGGCGAACGTCAACAGCTCGAAGTCCGAGCGCGAGATCATGCCGGCATCGATCAGCGCGTCAAAATTGATGACCCGCGTCCAATAGCTGCGATCGAAGCACACGATCGCCACGGGCGGCATCTTCTTGGCCTGAACCAGCGTCAGAATCTCGAAAAGCTCGTCCAGCGTGCCAAAGCCGCCCGGGAACGCCACCAGCGCGGACGCCCGCATGGCGAGATGCATCTTGCGAATGGCGAAGGAGTGAAAGCGGAACGTGAGCTCGGGCGTCGTATAGGGATTTGGCTCCTGCTCCTCGGGAAGATCGATGTTGAAGCCGATCGAGGGCGCGCCCGCTTCAAACGCTCCGCGGTTGGCCGCTTCCATCAGCCCAGGGCCGCCCCCGGTCGCAATCACGTTCTCGCGCATGCCTCGCGAGCGCATGGCGCCGCCGCGTTGCGAGACGATCGCTGCAAACCGACGCGCCTCTTCGTACCACCAGTCATGCCGCGCGACCGCCGGCATCGGCGCGCCGACGGCGCGCCCTGCGCCAGGGGGAGGGCGTTCGTTGCGCGCGCTTCCGAAGACGACGACGGTCGAGTGAATGCCCCATTGGCGCAGCCGTTCCTCCGCTTTGGTGAATTCGAGCAGCAACCGCACTCCGCGCAGCGAGTCGCCGAGCAGGAAGTCGGGGTCAAGAACGGCCAGCCGATAGGCTTTCGATCGCCGCTGAGACGCGTTGTCGGTCATCGCAGCCGCGTCCGAGAGCCAAGCTGCGGCCTCTCGGCGAGTGAAATCGCCACGCGCGCGACATGATCGAATGTTTGAGGAAGTGGCACCTCACCGGGCTCCCTGCCGCGCCTCGTTCTCGGCAACCATCGTCAAGCTGGAACTCGGATCGACCCAGACCAGGTGATCCTCGACCGCATTCACGCCGGCGGTATTCTCCGCGGCGACACGGATGCCGCGCCGCTGGCGCTCATCGAGGATCGTCCCCCACAGATGAACGACGCCGTTTCTCACCACCACATTCACGAAGCAGGACGACCGCCCCGGCTGCCGGCTCAGCTCGGCCACCAGCCGCTGGCGAATGGAAGTGTCATCGACCGAGGTCGGCCGCGTCTCGCGCGCGAGGCTGGCGAGCGCCCGCAGCAGATTGGCGCGGCTTACAATGCCGACCAGCATGCCCTCGCGCACCACCGGCAGGCGCTTGATTCTGTGCAGTTCCATGAGCTGCACGATCTCTTCGAGCGAGGTGTCCTCGCCGACCGTGACGATGTCGCGCGTCATGACCTCGGCGACCTTGCGGGCGCCGGTGCGTGCGCGCTCGCCCGCGCGGCGGCCGACGAGAAACTCCACCCAACGGAGCTGCCGGCGGGTTCCCGTCCGCGCCCGCCGCGACAGGTCGCCTTCGGTGAGGATGCCAACCACGGCCCCGTCCTCGCCGGTCACCGGCAGGCCACCGAACCCGCGTTGCAGCATCAGGCGAAGCGCCTCGCTGACGGCAGCGTCCGGCCGCACCGACAGCGGGTTCGGCGTCATCACGTCTGCTGCTTTCATGGCGCTAGCCTCGCGGCGGCAGCGGGCGCGACCGCTCAGCTATTGAGTCGGTTCAGCACGGAACGGTTGCGCAAAACGATTCGGCGCGACGCGACCAGCTCGATGGTGGCGGTCTCTTCAAGCAGCGTCAGCGTGCGCGAGACGGTCTCGATAGTGAGGCCGAGGTAATCGGCGATGTCCTGGCGGGACATCGGCAACTCCATGATGCTCGCGCCGGGCATGAGTTGCGACATTTCGAGGAGGAAGGCAGCTACTCGTTCCTGCGCGCTCTTGACGAGCAACATCGTGTGGTCCTGGGCACGCCGCAGCTCGCGGGCGGTCAACGACCACAGCGCCTGCGCCACTTCGCCGTCGCGCGCCGCCGCCCTGAGCACGAGGCTGCGCTTGACGAGCACGATGCTGGAATTGCCGACCGCTTCGGCGGACCATGCATGCTGCTTGCCCGGCTCGATGCCGAACACGTCGCCGGGCAGGTGGAACGCGCTGATCTGGCGACGGCCGTCGGTGAGGACCTTGTAGGTCCGCACGGCTCCGCTCATGACCTTGTAGAGGTAGTCCGCCGGCTCGCCCTCCCCATAGATTTCGGCGTTGCGCTCGAAGGGCATCGGCAGGCCGGCGAGGTCGGGAGCGCCGAACATCAGATGCGGATTGGCGCAAATGACCTGCCGGCGGTAGCTGCGAGTCGAACGGCCGTCCTGAACGATGGTCTGAGCTTGCATGGCACGCTCCTTGAGGTGTCCGTGCGCGCAACCTACGGCCTGCTCCGGCAAAGAAAATTCAGGGATCGTCCCTAAGGAATTCCACCTAAGGCCATGGAGGCGACCAGAGATGCCGGCTACGCCGCCCCCAGCCGGACGCCCGCTATGACGCCTGGCCTTTGAGGCGCACCAGGCCGTTCTTGGCTTCCTGGCTGGCCGGATTGATTTCGAGCGCGCGCTGGAGGTCGGCAATGGCCTGATCGCGCCGGCCGAGCGCCTCCTGGATTCGCGCGCGCTCGAGCAGGATCGCGAAAGCGCGCTGGGAATCGAGCTGCAGCGCAAACGACAGGTCGGCGATGGCAAGGTCGTGCTTGCCCATCCTCTGGTGGACGCCCGAACGCAAGCGATAGATCGACGCCATCAGGCTGGCCGCGCCGGTTTCCCGGTAGTTGATCCGCAGCGCCTCGGCGAGCAGCGGATCCTTCCAATAGGCGTCGATCATCGCGGTCAGGTCCTGGATCTCGCGCTCGTAGAGCTGCTTCTTGTCGTAAAGCGCGGCGCGACTGCGGCGCGTGTAGAACAGGTCGAGCGCGCTCATGCGGGCGCTCTCCGCTTCCGCCAACTGGATCGCTCTCGTGAGGTCGGCCAGCGCGAGCCCCTCATCGCTGCTATAAAGCAGCGCCATGCCGCGCGAGCGGGCGGCGAAGGCGTTGCGCGGCTCGAGGCGAATGCACTCGTTGAAGTCCGCGATGGCGCGGGCCACGTTGCCCAGCTTGAACAGCGACTGGCCGCGGCTGAGATAGGCGTCTGCGAACAGCGGGTCGATGCGTATCGCTTCGGTGAAATCGCGGATGGCGCGGTCGAGATCATTCTTCTTTGCCCAGCGTTTGCCGCTTTCGACCAACTCGCGCGCCTTGCCTGAACCCGACCCGCCCGCAGGCAACGACGACGCTGGCGCCTCCCGGGCGGCCCGCGATGGCGCCGCGGCTTCCTGGAACTCGCCGTAGGCCGCAATCCATGGCGGCAATCCACCGGCGCCGTGCGCCTCGGTTCCGCGCTCCGAGGCGTCGATCCCGGCCTGCGCGCAGGTGATCCGCGCAATCGGATCGGTGGCGGCGTCGCACCCGCTCAGGACATGCGTCGCGCCGACGCGGTCGAGCGCGGCGAAACGCTCCCGCGCTACCGCGCCGGTCGCATCGGCGTGCACTGCGCGGACGGCATCGGACGGCGCCCGGGAAATCGGGGCTGGCGGGCTCGATCGCGCCACCACTCGATTGCTTGAGCCTGCGGCGACGAACCAATAGGCGACGGCGCCGCAGGCAAACATCAGCGCCAGCCCGAACGGCGCCAGCGCACGCAGGAGCTGACGCCGCCGACGCCACAGCGCTGCCCTCAGCATGCCGCTCGTCTCCACCGCCCACGCCGCCACGCAAGCCGCAAGCTGCACGGCGTCGGTGAGCACGCGCCAGCGTGCCTCGCTCTCCACCTTGTTGATGGCGAGTTCGAGCGCGAGCTGCTCCAGCTTGACCAGGTGCTTCGAAAGCTGCGGGCGCGCGGCGCGCAGGCGCTCCTGCACGACCTTGCGGGCGTGGTCATAGGCGGCGCGGCGCGCCTTGGCGGTATTCGGACGGAACGCGGCGACGGTGCTCGCGAGAATCGCGTGGTAATCGATGGTCGCAGTGACCAGTCCGCCGCGATGACGGGCGCGGTCAGGTCCAGACGCAACGCTACCCGTGGCCATGGCTGTGCGGCCGGAACTCTCGGCAGGCTTCTGTGGAACCCCAGAGAAGCCTACCACAAATTCCCTTTAAGCGGTGGTGTGGGAGCACGGCCTAAAGGCGGCGGCGAGGAGGGCGTGGCGCGACGCGCTCGGCGGGAGGCGACGCCGGCCGGTTGCCGCGCGAATCCGCGAGCACTTTCAATTGGTTGTGCCATGCCGCCAAGCCGGTCGCCGGCTGCGACGACGGCGCTGCGCCCACGTCGCGGATGAGTGCGGCAACCTGAAGGGAGCAGCCGAGCCGGGCGAAAGCAGTCAGAAATTCCGGCAACGAGGTGGCAAGCACGCTTCGGTCTGCAATTCATCGATGGAACGCTCGACCTTCGTTCGAGACCCGGCGAACTCCTCGCAGCGTTCACGCCCGAAGAATGCGCCAGCTAGTTCAGAAGCTCAGGCTATGCACCAACCTAAAATCATCATGGTTTAGTGTCTGTCGCGCCACCGAAGCCTCGGCTCGCCGGGTTCTCGTTCGACGGTGATGAACCTGTCCTGAAGGAGTGGATTGGTGAAGGGAAAATCCAGCCTCTTGTGAAGTCCGCGCGTCTCCTTGCGCTCAAGGGCAGCGAAGAAGATCACTTCCGCGCATTCCATCAGGTCGAGAACCTCCATGCATCGCATCAATTCATGGGCATTCGCCGCGATCATGGTGTCCAGCACCTCCTCCCTGAGATCGCCCAGATATTTCAGCCCCGCCTTGAGCAAGGTTTCACTTCTGGCCAGTCCGGCATAGTCGATCATGATCTGCTGAAGGGCCATGTTCGCTTCCTGCCAGCCTGGACCCGCCTCGTCTCGCATGAAGCGCGAGCAAATCTTCGCCCGTTCGCGCGCGGTCGGACTATCCTCCATCTTTTCGAATTCGCTGCGTCCTTTCGCTCTTTCGGCGGCGCCCGCCCCCGCGATCCATCCATAGGTGGCGGCCCCGGCGATATCGGCCCTGAAATTACCCACCGGGTCTCCGGCAGCGAAAAGACCGCTCACGCTGGTCTCACCGTCGAGGCCGATCTCGATGCCGCGACCGATGAGATGAGGCTCATATCGCATGAACTCGACCATATGTTTGCGGACATCGATGGCTTTGTCCTTCATGTAGGCAAGCATTGCCGTGTTGCCTTCGTGCTTCATGCCCCACATCATGTATTCGATGTCCTGAGGAGAGGTCGCGCTACAGTCCATGTAGGCCGGTCCTTTTCCCGATGCGAACATGTCCGTAAAAACCGTGTTCCATACGTCAGCCGTGATATCGCCCAGCTCCTTCGATGGCTTGGTCAAGAACGGACCCACCGGCTTGCCGTAAGGATCAGCGACGAGGCCGATCCAGGTAGCCTTGCCAGCGCGCGCAAAGTACTTTGGGCCCGCATGGCAATTGGGGAATTCCATGTTCACAAGCTTGGCGCCGGCCCGGTAACCGGCAGCTTGCGCCGCCCCGGTACAACTTGGACAAAAGGCGGTATTGAACAGCCGTCCGGGACTCACTGACGGATAAAGTCTGCTCGCCGAGCCCGTTGCAAGAACCACCGATTTTGCTCGAATGATCTGCAATACCGGGTTTCTCGCCCTCACGCTAAAGCCGATGGCGCCTGCGATTTGTCCACCGTGCGTAATGACATCCGTCACAGGCAGGTTGTTCATGATGCGCACGCGCTTTTTCTTGGCCTGAATAGTCAGCACCTTCTTCTGGTTTTCTCCGGCGTATTTGAGCCAGATCCTGGGACGATCGGGGAAAGCATGACCGGTAAATTCCCATGTGCCCGTCGGGCGCATGGGAATGCCCCATTTGTCCCAGTCTCTTACCCGCTCGAACGACCGTTCAAGGAACTGGGTGGCCAGGGCATCGTCCGCATAACCCCCGACCAGGCTGTTCTTGTATTCTCGCAGGATTGGCGCGATGTCGCCGCCATGGATTTCCGGGATATAGCAGCAAAAATGGTCGTTGCCGGTCGCGCCGGACCCGCTTCTATTGGTGTTGGCCTTTTCGGCCACCAGGACGCGTACGCCCTCCTGCGCGGCTCGAATTGCCGCCATCAGCCCGGCGATGCCGCCACCCACAACAAGCACGTCGGTCTCGATGGGTTCGCGATCAAATTCAAGCACGTTCGCCACTCCTGTTGCGCGCATCCACGTAAAGCATCCTTTGCGCAAGAGGAATGCGAAGTCGAATGGCAGCCTTTGCGCAATCCAGCAAACAGGCATTGCAATGCCAGCACTCCTCGGGATAGGTGACCGCGGGAATGGCTTTTTTCTTGGTGACGCCGAAGACGTCCGTCGGACAAATGTCGACGCATATTCCGCAACCGTTGCATCTAATGTCGTCTATAACCGGCGGCATGGGGCCTTCCCTTCTACAACAGCATCGAGATTGGCGGTTCCGTTGCGCTATAACGTGATGATTTAACACATGTTCACTGCATCCTAGAGCGTTTTCAGTTTCTATGGAAACTGAAAGCGCTCTAGATTTTTGCGTGGTCGCATTTTCGGACGGAAAACCGGATTCCACTTTTCCTGAAAATGCTCTAGCCGCCGGCAAACGAGGCCGCCAAGGGTTGAGTCGATCCACGAGCAGTCGCATCGGCAGCAGAATCAACGGGACCAGAAGTGGCCTGCCCGGGACGACAGGCGATGGGCGATGACGGGCGCGGTCTTCGCGGGCGCGCTCGGGCGGCGACAACAACAAACGGTGCCCCGCTTCTCGGTCCGGTAGGCTGCGAGCATGCTCCGTGCCCTCGATTGCAGACAGAGTCACTCGAGCTCGCCTTCCCGCGCAATCGTCATCGAGAGCAGGGCGCGCAGCTATATTATGCACACCATGCATGTTGAGCGACGGCCGACGCAGCGGCCGCGAGCAAGTTAACCGCCGCCGTCGCATCGCCAATGCGCTGCTGCCGCTCGATCACGCCATTGACGAGAAGACGCGAGGCAGCGTCGCGTTCCGGCCGCAGCGCACCCGATCGCACGACGTCGACAAGTCAGTCAGCCCCTTCTGTCCGGCAACCGCTGAACGGTGCGATCCGCATCGATCCGCGGCCGCCCGGCAACCCGCCGGCTATTCTCGGAACAGCTCTACGAAGGATCGTCGCAACCAGCGGTTCGCGGGATCGTGATGAAAGCGGTCATGCCAATAAACCTTGATATCGTAGGGACGCAGCGGCACCGGTGTGCGCAATATCTTGATCGACACGAGTGACGAGAAGCACTTGGCCAGGCGGCTCGGCATGAGCACCACCAGATCGGAATTGGCAACGACCAGTGGCAGCACCATGAACTGCGGCACGACGAGCCTCACCTTGCCGGCGATGCCCTGCTTTCTCAGTTCCGCCTCCAAATCGGCATGCGCCATTCCGCTGGCGTCGGCCCACGCCCGCGGCGAAGCGGCAAAGCCCTCGAACGACATGCCGGAACGGAAATTGGGGTGATCCGCGCGTACGACGCAGACGTAATGCTCGCGAAACAGCGGACTTTGGTGAAAGCCGCTGGTCAGGGTGGTGAAGAGGCCGACCGCCAGGTCCACCTCGCCCGAGGCGAGTGCTGCGCCCGGCTCCTCGAGCGGGATTGGACAGGCGCGCAGGCTCGCGTTCGGCGCCTTCTCTTGCATCAGCGCGAGGAGTTTGGGCAGGAACACCATCTGCCCGACGTCGCTTAGAAAGATGTTGAAGCGGCGCGTCGTCACCAAGGGGTCGAACGATGGGTTCGAGGCAAATCCATCGAGCAAAATCTTGAGCGCCTCGCGCGCGGCCGCGCCCAGCCGCTCGCCGTACGGGGTCGGGCAAAAACCCGTGCTGCTGCGGATGAACAACGGGTCGCCGACGCGCCGGCGCAGCCGCGCCAACGCGTGGCTGGCGGCGGATTGCGACAGCCCGAGCCGGGCCGCCGCCGCCGAAAGCTTGCGCAGCTCCGATAGCTCCGCAATCAGCCTGATTTCGGTGAACTCGAAATCGTCGATATGCATCGCGTGCACAATCTATATGCATTTGGATACCTTATAATCATTTCTTTCCAAGCTTGGGAATGCGTTTATTTAGGGGGGAGAACCCTAGCAATAATCGCCGTCGCGCCGGACGAGCGAGCCCTTTACCGGCGACTTTTTTGAGGAGAGCGCCATGACCAAGTTATTCGAACTCAACCAGGGCAGACCGCTCGCAACGGAGCACGCCGGAGTCACGGTGACCAGAGTTGGCGTGCATCTGGGCGCGGAGATCAGCGGCGTCGATCTTCGCCGTCGGCTGCCGGACGCGCAATTCGAGGCGATCAACGAAGCGCTGGTCGAGCACGAGCTGATCATCTTTCGCAACCAGGACATCTCGTCCGAAAACCTGATGGATTTCGGGCGGCGGTTCGGCGAACTGACAGTGCATCCATTCGCGCCGAACGCAGGCCATGACGCTCCCGAGCTCATCAAATTCAGGAACGACGAAAACACCCCGCCATTCGGCACCGACGTCTGGCATTCGGACGAGACTTTCCGCGCCGAGCCGCCGATGGCGACCATTCTGTGCGCAAAGGAAGTGCCGGCGGTCGGCGGCGACACCATGTACGTGAGCATGACGGCCGCCTACGAGGGCCTCAGTGACCGCATGCAACAGTTCGTTTGCGGGCTCGAAGCCATTCACGACTTCAAGCCGTTCCGCCCGCTGTTCGGGACATCGAATGAGGAGCGCAAGAAGCTCCAGCAATACGAGCTGATGTACCCGCCTCAAAATCATCCGGTGGTGCGCATTCATCCGGTGTCGGGACGCAAGGTGCTGTTCGTCAATCCGCAGTTTACCGTCGCCATCGACGGCATGGACGAGCGCGAAAGCCGCGCGCTGCTCGACCTGCTGTTCCACCAGGCGCTCGTTCCGGAATATCAATACCGCCTGCATTGGCAGCCGCACACCATCGCCATGTGGGACAATCGCTCCACGCAGCACTATGCGGTCCACGACTACTATCCGCAGCGGCGGTACATGGAGCGCGTGACCATTCGCGGCGGTCCTGTCACCGGCGTTGCGCGCGCGGACCCGGTGAGCATCCGTCGGCTGAAGTACGTCGCGCCCGCTGGCGTCGATGTCCATGGCGGGCACAAGCGCCAAGAAATTCCCACGCCGGAGCAGGCACATCCCACGTCTGTCGGTCCGGCGCCTCGGAACCATGCTTCCTAGCTAAATCGGTGAGCGCAGTCTCGCCGAGCCAGAGCGAAGTCAAAGGGCAGGCGCAAGTGCAGGAAGGTTCACGAACTTTTCATCGGGCCGCCATGAGCGCACCGGTTGTGCCATGCTCGGCGATAGCCGCACGGGCGATCCTCCGGCATGGGGGCGGACGGTTTGCCTCGGCCGGGCCAGCGCGCCAGCGCGCGGGTCGGGAGAGCCGAGCGGGAGCGCAACCTTGTTCGTCGCAATTCGGCCATCAAGAGCGTCGGGAGATTATGTCATGATGTCCACGAGACTGGCCGGCACGGCGTTGGCCGCATTGGCGATGCTCGCCATTGCGCCTGCGCCGGTATCGGCAATCGAGATGAAACTTGCCTATTTCCTCGGCGACCAGCATGCGATGTCGCAGTGGCTGACCAAGTGGGCCAACACGCTGGAGAGAGAATCGGGCGGGCGCATCACGGTCAAGCGCTTCCCCGGCTCGCAGATGGGGCCGGTGCAGCAGCACTACGACTTCGTCCGCACCGGGCAGGCCGATGTCGCCTGGTTCCTGCACGGGGCGACCCCGGGACGCTTCCCGCTGACCGAGATCGTGCAGGTGCCCTATCTCATCGGCAGCGCGGAGATCGGCGCCAAGGTGCTCAACGATTCGGAGCTGCGCTCGAAGTACATCGACGCGGAGCATCGCGGCGTGAAGGTGCTGCTGTTGCACACGCATCAGCCGGGCAACGTGCACACCACAAAGAAGCCGATCCGCACGGTGGAGGACATGAAGGGATTGCGCATACGCTTTGCCTCGCCCACGATCCGCGATTTCGTCGCCGCCCTTGGAGGAACGCCGGTCGGCGTGCTGCCGGCTGAGCAGGTCGAGCAGCTGCAGAAGGGTACCATCGACGGCGTGTTCATCGACTATGGCGGCGCCGGCATCGCCTTCAAGATGGGCGGCATTTTGAAATACTCGACCGAGATGTACTCCTACGTGTCAAGCTTCGGCGTGGCCATGAATCCCGATTTTTGGAACAAGCTGCCCTCCGACCTGCAGGCGCTGGTCACCAAGTCGATGACCGGCGTGGAGAAGGAAGTTGGCGAGGCTTGGGACGCGCTTGACGTTCCCGGCAAGAAAGCGATCATCGACGGCGGCGCGGTGGCGATCAGCCTTTCGCCGGAGGAGAACGCCAAGTTCCGCAAGATCGGCGCCGAGGTGGCCGAGGCCAAGGTGAAGGATCTGGAGGGCAAGGGCATGCCGGCGCGCACGATCTACGCCATGATGAAATCTCTCGCCGATAAGCACGCCCAGACTTCAAAGAATTTCTGGAACTAGAGTGGGACGCATTCGAGTCGTTTGCGGTCATTGCAAGGCGGGCGGAGCCCACCGAAGCAATCCACACGACAAGGGGATCGCCACGCCCCCTGCCGGGGCTCGCGATGACGGGGTGTGGGACAAAGTGAGCATACCTGAAGTCATCCCGCAGCAGTCGCGGGAAGCGCGGGCAGCCTTGCCCGCGCCGACCTTGGTATATCGAGACAGACTGTGAGACGCTGGCGGGTCGCCTCTTCGGTTTGCGGATGGATCGCCGCATGCTTCCTGGTGGCGATCATGCTGCTCACGGTCGCCGACGTCGTGCTGCGCGCGGCGCTTAATCTGCCGATCAGGGGCGTCTACGATCTGGTGGAGCTTCTGCTGGCCTTCACGTTTTTCATGGCGTTGCCGGCGGTGTTCCTGCGCGAAGAGCATATCCTGGTCAATGTCATCGACGATCTTGCGCCGCGCTCGGCGCCGGTGCTCAAGCGCCTGGCCGAGCTGCTCGCCGTGCTCGTGTTGGCGGTGATGGCATGGCAAGGCTGGCTCGCCGCCAAGGATTCCTACGAGTTCCATGACGTGACGGCCGACCTCGGCCTGCCGCGGACGCTGCACTGGAGCGCGGTGCTTGCGGGCCTCGTCGGTTCGGCGCTCGCCGCGCTGGTCATGGCCAAGCGCCGGAACGGCGAGCGATGAGCATCGCAACCATCGGCCTGCTCGGCGTTGCACTTCTGCTGCTGCTGATTTTTGCACGCGTTCCGATCGCCCTTTCGCTCGCGGCCTCCGGGCTCATCGGTTACGCGGCGATTGATGGCTGGCCGCCGGCGCTGAAAATGTTCGGCCTCGTGCCCTATCAACTGGCGAGCGCCTATTCGCTGTCCGTCATCCCGCTGTTCATCCTGATGGGTGCGGTCGCCTCGCGCGCCAACATGGCGACCGAGCTGTTTGAGGCCTCGAACGCGGTCTTTTCCGGGCTGCGCGGCGCATTGGCGAACGCCACCATCGGCGCCTGCACCCTGTTCGGCGCGATCTGCGGCTCCTCCATCGCAACCGCCGCGACCTTCTCCAAGGTGGCGATTCCGGAAATGCGCCGTCATGGCTACGATCCGGCATTCGCGGCGGGCGCGGTCGCCTCGGGCGGAACGCTCGGAATCCTGATCCCGCCCTCGGTGCTGACGGCGATCTACGCCATCGTGGCCGAACAATCGCTGCCCACGCTCTACGCCGCGGCCCTCATTCCCGGCCTCATCCTGGCGGCGCTCTATGTCGTTGCCGTCCTCGTGGTCGGCCAGTTGAGGCCCGCGTGGATCCCTGTCGTGGCGGCTGCGTCGTTGCGCACCCGTCTGCGCGCCGCCGTCGGGATGTGGAAGTTGAGCGTGCTGTTCTTCCTGGCGGTGTTTGGAATCTATCTCGGCTGGTTCTCGCCGACCGAGGCGGCGGCGGTGGCGGCATTCGCCGCAATCCTGATCGGCTTCGCCACCGGCGCCATGGGCTGGCGTGAGCTGGCGGACGCCATGATCGAGACCGTCTACACCACGGCCGCGATCTTCTACATCGTGGTCGGGGCGTTCATCTTTTCCCGCTTCATCGTGCTGACGCAATTCCCCAACGAATTGGCGCAATGGACGAAGGACCTCGCGCTCGCGCCAGTGTGGATTCTCATGGCGATCATGGTGCTCTATATCCTGCTTGGCACCTTCCTCGACGAGGTCAGCACCATCCTCATTACCGTTCCGGTGACGCTGCCGCTGGTGACCGGCATCGGTTTTGACGGTATCTGGTTCGGCATTTTCGTCACCGTGATGTGTACGATCGGATTGATCAGCCCGCCAACTGGCATGACGGTGTTTGTGATCCAGGCGCAGCATCCGGAAATTCCAGTGATGCGCATCTATATGGGCACGCTGCCGTTCCTGGTCGCGGATTTCGTCCTGGTCGCGCTGCTGATTTTCGCGCCTTCGATCGCGCTGTGGTTGCCGCACCTGCTGCAATAGCGCGACCTTCGCCTCCGGCATCGCCGCAGGGCCAACGTTGCGTTGGCAACCGAACGACGGTCGGCAGCGGAGCTTTCAGGGGCCTTGACCAGGATCAAGACTGCACGGACCGCCGTTTGCGAAAAGCGTGCGGGGCAGTGCCCGTGGGTGGACATGTCGAGGTGAAACGTCCGCGACCGTCCAGCCCTCCAGACAAGGCCGATGATCGACCCCGCCCAAAAACCCGCTGACGCCGCAGGCTCGACGCTCGATCTCGCTCGGCGCGCGCTCGCTCTGCATGCCCGCTATCGCGGCAAGATCGAGATGCAGGCCAAGGTTCCGCTGCGCGACCTGCGAGAGCTCGCCATCTGGTACACGCCCGGGGTCGCCGAGCCCTGCCGGGCGATCGCCGCCGATCCGGACCTGGCGTTTGCCTACACAAATCGGGGCAACACGATCGCGATCGTCTCGGACGGCTCGCGCGTGCTCGGGCTCGGCGATATCGGTCCGCAGGCCGGTCTGCCGGTGATGGAGGGCAAGGCCCTCCTCTTCAAGCTGTTCGGCGGTGTGGACGCGATCCCCCTGTGCATCCGCGTCCGTGAAGCAGGCGATATCGTGCGCGCGGTCGAAATGATCGAGCCGTCCTTCGGCGGCGTGAACCTCGAAGACATATCCCAACCGAAATGCTTCGCCGTGCTCGACGAGGCGCGGCGGCGGGTCTCCATTCCGGTCTGGCATGACGATCAGCAGGGTTCCGCCACCGCAGCCCTGGCCGCTCTCATTGCCGCCGCCGAGGTCGTTGGCAAGCCTCCTGACCGCATGCGCATCGTGCTGTTCGGCGTCGGGGCCGCCAATGTCGCAACCTATCGCCTGCTGACGGCGTATGGCCTCGACCCGAAGGCAATCGTGGCCTGCGACAGCAAGGGCATCCTTCACGCCGGGCGCGGCGACATCGAGCAGTTGCAGGCGGATTTCGCCGACAAGTGGCGGATCTGCCGTGAGAGCAACGGCGAGGATCGCCGCGGCGGGGCGCCGGCCGCGTTCCGGGGCGCCGACCTGTGCATCGCGTTCAGCCGGCCCGGGCCGAACGTGATTCTTCCGGAGTGGATCGCCTCGATGGCGGAGGACGCGGTGGTGCTGGCCTGCGCCAATCCGGTGCCGGAAATCTGGCCGCAGGTGGCGCGCAGCGCCGGCGCGGCCATTGTCGCGACCGGACGCAGCGATTTTCCGAATCAGGTCAACAACTCGCTGGTCTTTCCCGGGCTCTTCCGCGGCGTCCTCGACGTGCGGGCGCGCACGGTCAGCGACCGGATGGCGATTGCGGCGGCGAGTGAACTGGTGGCGGCGGCGAAAGAACGGGGACTTGGGGCGGATCGGCTTCTTCCGACCATGGACGACTGGACGGTCGCGGCGCGGGTGGCCGCCGCCGTCGGCGCGGCGGCGGTTGCCGAAGGGCTGGCCCGGATTCCCCTCGGCCGTGCCGAGATCGAACGGCTTGCGCTCGACGCCATTGGCCGCAGCCGAGCGGCGGTCGAGCGGCTGGTCGAGGTCGGCCTCATCCGCGTGCACGACGCATGATGACGGATGCGGTACCATCGCAGGAGATTTCGGAAACTGGCCGGCGCATGCGAAGCCGATGCGCGCGCCCTCAGCGCTGGGCCGACTTCAGATGGGCCGTGAGGTAGGCGACCGCGCCGTCGAGCGTGAGAAGCTTTGGATAGTCGATCTCGGGGATGTCGACGCCGAGGCGGCGATGCAGCGCGGTGACGAAGGTCAAAAAATCCATGGAATCGATGTCGAGCGCCTCGCGCAGGTCGCCGGCGGGATCGATGCCCGCGAGATCCACTTCGGGCGCGATATTGTTGAGTTCTTCGCGCACCACCATGGGAATATCAAAATCATTCATAGTTTGTCCGGCTCCTGCAGCCGCCTGCCGATCTCGGCCAGGAACAATGCGCCGGCGTGGCCATCGCTGACCCGATGGTCTGCCGAGAGCGTGATGGTCACGACCGAGCGCGGCGCGATGGCACCGTCGACGACCCACGGCCGCGCCACCACCTTGCCGAATCCGACGATCGCCACCTGCGGCGGGTAGATGATGCCATAGAGCGCGTCCACGCCGCGCTCCCCCAGGCTCGAGACCGTGATCGTTGGATCGGAAATCTCCGAGCTGCGGATGCGACCGGCGCGCATGCGTTGGACGAGGTCGCGCATGCGGTGCATCAGCTCGTCGAGGGAGAGCTGATCGGCGTCCCGCAGCGCCGGCGCCGCCAGGCCGCCGCCGCGGATGGCGATGGCAACGCCGACATGCACCGCGGCCGCCGGCTCGAACCTGCCGTCGCGGCAAAAGCCGTTGAAGACGGGGAAGCGGCGGCAGGCCAGAGCGACCGACTTGACGGCGAGCGCGCCCATGAGCAGGCGGTGCTCCGGCGCTCGCGTCGCGTTGGTGCGGGCGAGCCATTGCTCGCACGCGCTGACGTCGACCTGGTGCTCGAGGTAGTAGTGGGGGATTTCCCGCTTCGAGCGCGCCATGGCAGCGGCAATGGCCGCGCGCATCGCCTCAAGATCGATCCCAAGCGCGCGCTTTTTCTGCGGAGCGGCGATGAGCGCGCCGAGGCGCCCGTCGACGTCGGCCGCCGTGATGGCGCCGCCCGGTCCGCTGCCCGTGAGCGTGGAGAGGTCCACGCCATGCAGCTCGGCAAGCCGCCGTGCCGCGGGCGAGGCTCGCGCGCGGCCCGCAACGCGGGGGCGAGCGAGGATGGGCGCTGCGGGCGGTGGCATCGGTGCTGCGGGCGCCGCGGCGGCGCCGGGTGCCGCGACCGGCGGGGCGACCGGCGGCACGGCTGGCGCCGCCAGTGGGGCGGCGGCGCCCGGCGGGGCTTCGCTGCGAATTCGCGCCAGCGGCGTGCCGACCGGCACCTTGGCGTTGAGGTCGACCAGGACGTCCTCGACCTGGCCGGTCTCGAAAATCTCGATCTCGATGGCGCCCTTCTGCGTCTCCACCACGGCGACGACGTCGCCGCGCTTGACCTTGTCGCCCGGCTTGATCAGCCATTCGATGAGCGTGCCGGCCTCCATGTCGGCACCGAGCGAGGGCATGCGGAACTCGACCACGGCGCGCCCTTACCTCCGCCCAAGCGCGGCCTTCGCGGCCGCGACGATCTTGGCCGCCTGCGGGATCGCCGCATCTTCCAGGTGGCGCGGATACGGGATTGGCACCTCTTCGCTGCACACCCGGCCGATCGGCGCGTCGAGTTCCCAAAAAACCTGCTCGACGATGCGCGCGCAAATTTCCGCCGCCAGGCTGCCGCTGCGCCAGCCTTCGTCAACGACGACCGCTCGGCGCGTCTTGGCGACCGACGCCATGATGGTCGCGTCGTCGAGCGGCCGCAGGCTGCGCAAGTCGATGACCTCGGCATCGATGTTGTCGGCAGCGAGCGCGGCGGCGGCCTCCAGCGTCTTGCCCAGCGAGCCGCCATAGCTGATGAGCGAAATGTCGCGCCCGGGCCGGCGGACCGCGGCCTTGTCGATGTTGACCGCCCCCGCGTCGGCGGCGAGCGTGCCCGTCAGGTTGTAGAGCATGATGTTCTCGAAGATCAGCACCGGATCGGGGTCTTCCAGGGCCGTCCACAGCATGCCGCGCGCGTCCTCGACCGTGGCGGGGGCGAGGACCTTGATGCCGGGAATGTGGGCGTACCAGCCTTCGAGGCTGTGCGAATGCTGGGCGGCGAGCTGGCGGCCCGCCCCGGTCGCCATGCGCACGACGAGCGGCACGCCGAACTGGTCGCCCGACATGTGGCGCACGGTCGCCGCGGTGTTGAGGATCTGGTCGAGCGCGAGCAGGCTGAAGTTCACCGTCATCAGCTCGACGATCGGGCGCATGCCGGCCATCGCAGCACCGATGCCGGCGCCGGTGAAGCCCGATTCCGACAGCGGCGTGTCGCGGATCCGCTCGGGGCCGAACTCGGCCAAGAGGCCCTTGCTCACCGCATAGCAGCCGCCATAGCGCCCCACGTCCTCCCCCATGAGAAACACGCGCTCATCGCGGCTGAGCGCATCGCGGATCGCCTCGCGCACCGCCTCGCGATAGGTGATCTCGATCGTTCCGGACTGCGGCGTCTCCTGCGGCATGGCGCTGATCACGCGGTCCTTTCCGCATAGACGAAGCGGGTCAGATGCTCGACCGGCTCCCACGTTCCCGCCTCAGCGAAGGCGACGGCCTCGGCGATCTCGGCGGCGACTTCGGCTTCGATGCGGGCCACCTCCTCGGCATGGATCATGTGATTGGCTTCCAGCCAGCCCTGGAAGCGCGCGATCGGCTCCTTGCTGCGCCAGGCTTCGACCTCCGCCTTGTCGCGATAGAGCTGGGCGTCGAACATCGAGTGCGCGCGCAGCCGATAGGTACGGCATTCCAGGAAACAGGGCTTGCCGGTCTCGCGCACCGCCCGCACCGCCCGCCGGGCGGCCGCCTCGACGGCGACCACGTCCATGCCGTCGACGACCTCGGAAGCAATGCGGTAGCAGGTCGCCTTGCGCTGGATGTCGGTCTCCGATTCCGACAGAGCGAGCGCTGTTCCCATGGCGTAGAGATTGTTCTCGCACACGAACAGCACCGGCAGCCTCCACAGCGCCGCGAGATTGAGGCTCTCGTGAAACTCGCCTTCGGCCACGGCGCCCTCGCCGAAGAAACAGGCCGTGACGATGTCGTCGCCCCGCATGTGATCGGCCAGCGCAAGCCCGATCGACAGCGGCAATCCACCACCGACAATGGCATTGCCGCCATAGAAGTTGGTGGCGCGATCGAACAAATGCATGGAACCGCCGCGCCCCCGGCTGCAGCCTTCCTGCTTTCCGTATATTTCGGCGAATACCGTCGTCATCGGCACGCCGCGCACAAGCGCGTGCCCGTGCTCGCGATACGTGGCGACAATTCGGTCGCGCTGTTCCAACACGGGGATGA
>DATBWJ010000099.1:0-9796 GCA_036514935.1 Xanthobacteraceae bacterium | reverse complement strand
CGCCGATCCCGGATGTCGCTGCGCTCCATCCGGGCTACGCTGGCTGAGCCGCATGTAGCCGGGAGGAGCGGAGCGACATGTGGGGCCAACGTTGCTTTACGCGCGGGAAAGCGGCGCCCGCCACAGCCAGCCGGCCAGCATCACCGCCGCCGCAGCGCCGGCGCACTGCGCGATCATGAACGCGGGGGCGTCGGCCGGCGCGATGCCGACGAAGGTGTCGGAGAGAGCGCGCGCGATCGTGACCGCCGGATTGGCGAACGAGGTCGAGGCGGTGAACCAATAGGCCGCGGTGATGTAGAGGCCGACCGCATAGGGCAGGGCCGCGGGCGTGCGCGCGAGGCAGCCGAAGATCGTCAGCACGAGACCGAAGGTGGCGACCGCTTCGGCAAACCATTGCCCGGCGCCGCTGCGGGCGGTCGCGGCGAACTGCAGCAATGGCAATTCGAACATCACGTGCGCCGCCCAGGTGCCAAGCACGCCGCCGATCACCTGACAGGCGAGGTAGAGGCCAGCCGCCGGCCACGCCAGCTCGCCGCGCAGCGCGAAGGCAAGGCTGACGACCGGGTTGAGGTGCGCACCCGAAATAGGCCCGAACACCAGGATCAGCACGGTGAGAATGGCGCCGGTCGGCAGCGTGTTGCACAGGAGCGCGATGGCGCCGTTCCCGCCGGCGAGCTTCTGCGCCATGATGCCCGAGCCGACGACGGTCGCCAGCAGGAACGCCGTGCCGAGGCCCTCGGCGGCGGCACGCTGAGCCGGCGTCGGTGGCATCAAGCGTCCGCTGCGGCCGTCCTGGACAGGCGACCGATCTCGCGCAGCTTGCGCTGCAAGGTCAATTTGTCGAGCGCAGCGATCGAAAGGGCGGTGAAGAGGCCGATGCGCTGATTGAGCAGGCGGTAGGTGTCGTTGAACGCAGCCGCAATCGCCGTGCCTTCGGCCCCGGCCGGATCGGGGATGCTCCAGTGCGCCGTCATCGGCTGGCCCGGCCATACCGGACAGGTTTCGCCTGCCGCGTTGTCGCAGACCGTGAACACGAAATCGAGCGGCGGGGCGCCAGGCCGGGCGAACTCCGTCCACGATTTCGACCGCAGCGTCGAGGTGTCGAAGCCGAGCCGTTGCAACAATTGAATCGCATGCGGGTTGATCGCGCCCTTGGGCTGGCTGCCGGCGCTAAAGGCGCGGAACCTGCCACCGCCGATCCGATTGAGAATGGCCTCGGCAATGATCGAGCGCGCCGAGTTGCCGGTGCATAGAAACAGAACGTTGTAGACGCGGTCATTCATGGGACGGCCTCCTGCGGCCGATCACGTTTCAACGGCCGGCGCAGGCGTCGATCGCGGCGCAGGCTCCTCTTGCTTGGCCTCAGGAGCGCAGGTTGGCAGGGCGCAGACTTCCGCGCTGCCGCAGCAGTTCGCGGTGAGATATGTGAGCAGGGCATTCATGGCGTCAAAGCGAGCGGCGTAGATGATCGAGCGACCATGGCGCGTCGCCGTCACCAGACCGGCTTGCCGCAAACGATCAAAATGAAATGACAAGGTGTTGGGCGCAAGCTTCAGTTTCGCCGCGATCTGGCCGGCGGGCATCCCCAGCGGGCCGGCCTGCACCAGCAGGCGAAAAACGTCGAGCCGGTTGTCCTGGGACAGCGCTGCCAAAGCTGCGACGGCGTCGGATTTTTCCATATTTCAACGAATATCGAAATTGCGTTTCAGGTCAAGGGCTGTTGGAGGGGTTTTGCGCGTTTCGGATATCGGCGACCCAGCCGATCCGGAGGACCGCCAGCGGGCGCAGGCCGGTGCGGTGACCGCCGTTTCGGAGCCGCCGCTCGCCTGCGATTGCACGCCGGGCAGTGGGCCTCGTAGGACTGCCACCGTTGGGTCCGCACCGAGATTCGCCTCGTTGGCGACGGCCTCCTAGGGCCATTTCGGCTCGCGGCAGTCATGGAGGTAGCAGCTGCGTTCTGGACTCCTTGCGCGATTGTCCTATGAGACGGGTTTTGGGGGAGCCGAAACCCGTGCCGTGACATGTGGGTGACCAAGGACCATGAGTGATCACGTCAACCGGCTGGCGTCCGAGGCGAATGCGCGCGTGGCGGCCATCGTCGAGGCCTTCGGGCGCGGCGAGATCGTGGTCGTCGCCGACGACGACGACCGCGAGAACGAAGGCGATCTCTTCGTGGCGGCGTCGCTGTGCGCGCCCGAGAAGATGGCGTTCATCATCCGCCACACCTCCGGGATCGTATGTGCGCCGCTCGGCAGCGAGGATGCCAAGCGGCTGCGGCTCGACCCGATGGTGTCGGCCAACGACGCGCCGCTTGGAACCGCGTTCACCGTCTCGGTCGATTTCCGCCACGGCCTGACAACCGGAATATCGGCGGATGAGCGCACCAACACCGTGCGAGCGCTCGCCAATCGCAATGCTGGCCCGGGCGACTTCGTGCGGCCTGGCCACGTCTTTCCGCTGATCGCCAAGGAGGGCGGGGTCCTGATGCGCTCGGGACATACCGAGGCCTGCATCGATCTCTGCCGGATGGCCGGATTGCCTTCGGTCGGCGTGCTTGCCGAGTTGATGAACGATGATGGCACGGTCATGCGCGGCCGCGTCGTCGAGGAATTCGCGGCGCGCCATCATCTCAGGTATGCCTCGATCGCAGATTTGATCGCCTTCCGTCAGGCGCGCGATAAGCTGGTCGAGCGCGTCGGCGAGTTTTCGATCGTGTCCGAGATCGGTACGCTCAAGGGCTTTGCCTACATTACGCCGTTTGACCCCGTCCATCACATCGCCTGCGTCTACGGCCGCATCGGCGACGGCAAGGACGTGCTGACCCGGCTGCACCGCGCCAATCTGGTGAACGACATTTTCGGCAAGGAGCGGCCGATCCAAGCCGTGCTGCAGCACTTCCAGCGCGTCGGCCGCGGCGTCATCGTGTTCCTGCGCGATGGCACCGCCGGCGTGCCGGTGTCCGCGCTTCCCAGCAATGGCAACACCGCCTCGCAGGAGGCGCGCACCCGCCAATGGCGCGAGATCGGGCTGGGCGCACAGATCTTGCGCGATCTCGGCATTTCATCGATCCGGCTCATGACCTCCGCCCAACACCACTACGTCGGTCTCGCCGGCTTTGGCATCGAAATTACCGGAACCGAGCCGATCCAGAAATAACGTTCGCTGAAACCGAGGCCGCTCGCGCGGCGCTCGCGCGACGGCAGGCAAAGGCAGAGCAGCCATGCTCGTCGGTGTGCCAAAGGAGATCAAGGACAACGAGTATCGCGTGGGCGTCGTGCCTTCGACCGTGCGCGAACTGACATCGAACGGCCACCGAGTCGTGATCGAGAAAGGCGCCGGCATTGGCGCCGGGTTGGCCGATGCGGAATACGAGGCGGCCGGCGGCGAAATACTGCCGAGCGCGGAGCACATCTACGCGCGCGCCGAACTGATCGTGAAAGTGAAGGAGCCGCTTGCGGGCGAGCGCGGGCTGCTCCAGCGTGGGCAGGTCTTGTTCACCTACCTTCATCTCGCGCCCGATCCGCAGCAGGCCGCGGAGCTTCTGGACTCGGGCGTCACCGCCATCGCCTACGAGACGGTGACGAGCCCGCAGGGCACGCTGCCGCTCTTGACCCCCATGTCGGAAGTGGCCGGGCGAATGGCACCGCATGTCGGCGCGCACTGCCTGGAGAAGGAGAATGGCGGACGCGGCGTGCTGCTCGGCGGCGTGCCGGGGGTATCGCCGGCGAGCGTGGTGGTGCTCGGCGCAGGCGTCGCCGGCACCAATGCCGCCCTGATTGCGTCTGGCATCGGCGCCGATGTCGCCGTCATCGACCGCAACCCGGAGGCGCTGCGCCGGATTGCCGCGCAGTTCGGCAGCCGCGTGCGCACCTTGTTCTCGACGCGGGACGTGGTGGAGACGCTCTGCCGGCGCGCCGACCTCGTCATCGGCACGGTGCTGGTGCCGGGCGCCGCAACTCCAAAACTGATCTCGGCGGAAACCGTGAAGGCGATGAAGGCGGGCGCGGTCATCGTCGATGTGTCGATCGACCAGGGCGGCTGTGCGGAGACATCACGACCGACCACGCACTCCCATCCCACCTATGTGGTCGACGACGTGGTGCATTATTGCGTCACCAACATGCCAGGCGCGGTTGCGCGCACCTCCACGTTTGCGCTCAGCAACATGACCACTCCGTTCGTGCTTGCGCTCGCCGACAAGGGCCTCCGTCACGCGCTGGCCGACGACGTGCATCTGCGCCACGGGCTCAACGTGCACGAGGGGCGCCTCACGCACCGTGCCGTCGCCGAGGCCTTGAAGCTGCGCTACACGGCGCCCGAGGAGGCGTTAACGATCTGACGCGGCGGTGCTTTCCCTGGCGTATCCATCATGGCACATTGCCCTGGGGGCGGGAGCATCGCATGCGTGCATTTTATCTCCTGGCCCTTGCAGCGCTCGGCGCCCTTGCTGGATTGCTGTCCTGGAGCGGCGGCCTCGCGGCTCCGGGCCAGCGCATGGCGCAGACGGCAGCCGGAAAGCCCGCCGAGGCAAACGTCGATGTCGAGCTCGTTCTTGCCGTCGACGTGTCCTATTCCATGGACCCTGACGAGCAAGCGCTCCAGCGCGAGGGCTATATTCTTGGCCTGACCTCGCGCGAGTTCCTCGACGCAATCCGGCACGGCACGTACGGCCGCATCGCCATCACCTATTTCGAATGGGCCGGCGTGGCCGACCAGAAGGTCATCGTGCCGTGGCGCATTATTGACGGGCCGGCGTCGGCGCAGGAATTCGCCGACGAGATCGCGCGCGCGCCATCCCGCCGTGGCTATCGCACCTCGATCTCCGGCGCACTCTTGTTCTCGCTGCCGCTGCTCGAGGCCAGCGGCTATCGCGGAGTGCGGCGGGTGATCGACATTTCGGGCGACGGCGTTAACAATCAAGGGCCGCCGGTCAACACCATCCGCGACGACGCGCTCGCCAAGGGCATCACGATCAACGGGCTGCCGATCATGCTGAAACGGCCGGCCGCCTCGACCATGGATATCGAGAACCTCGATACCTATTTCGAGGACTGCGTGATCGGCGGGCCGGGATCGTTCGTCGTTCCCATCAGGGAACGAACGAAGTTCAAGGAAGCCACGCGCACCAAGCTGGTGCTGGAGATCGCCGGCCTGGCGCCGCAGCCGCGCGTGAGGCACGCGGCGTCGGAGGCACCGCGCATCTCGTGCCTGATCGGCGAGCGCATGTGGCAATACCGCTGGGGCGGCCGGCCGGATTTCAACTGATCGTCGCGCCGCGAGCTATCGCGCGAAGCGGGCCACGATCTCGACGTGCCCGGAGTAACGGAACTGGTCGATCGGGGTGACCGTGGTCAGGCGGTACCCGCCGCCGAGCAGGATGTTGGCATCGCGCGCGAATGTCGAGGGATTGCACGACACGGCAACGACCACCGGCGCCGCGCATTTGGCGATCTCGCGCGCCTGCATCTGGGCGCCCTGGCGCGGCGGATCGAACACCACCGCATCGACGCGCAACTCCGGCGCCAGCAATGGCCGGCGGAGGAGATCGCGCTGCTGCGCCGTGACCGGCTTGAGGCCAGCGGTCCCAGAGGCCGTGGCGAGTGCCTCGATGGCGGCTTGATCGCTGTCGACGGCCGTCACGCGCGCAAACTCAGCGATCCGCAGCGCGAAGGGACCGATGCCGCAGAACAGATCGGCAACCTGCGTCGCATTGCCCAGGTGTGCGATGACATGGCGCGCGAGCGCCGCTTCGCCCTCCGCGGTGGCCTGCGTGAAGGCGCCAGGGGGCAACTCCACGCGGGCACGCCCGATCTTCACCGTCGGCGCCGCGCGGCGAGCGATGTTCTCGCCGTGGCGGGTGAGCCGCGCGAGGCGATGGCGGTCGGCGATCTGCGCCAGCGTCGCAGTCATGTCCGGGCCCAACGGTCCAGTGCCGCGTACGTCGATGTCGAGCCCGCTGTCAGTGGCCGTTGCCTGGATATCGAGCGGCTTGTGCAGCGATTCGAGCGCTTGCGCAATTGCCCAGGCGGCCGCCAGGGCACCCGCGAGGCTCGGCGCCAGGATGGGGCAGTGGTCGATCGGCACCACGCGATGCAAGTGCGCAGCGGCAAAACCGACCGCAAGGATCCCATGGGTGCCGGTGCGGGCGTGAAACACGGCGCGCCGGCGGCCCTCGCCATGGGCATCGACCAGGTCGTCGACATCGGCCGCGATTCCGGCGCGGCGTAAGGCGGCGATGAGGAGATCGCGCTTCCAGACGCGATAGCGGTTCCAGGCCCAGTGCTGCGTGGCGCATCCCCCGCACACGCCGAAATGCGGGCAGATCGGCGCGACGCGGTCTGCGCTGGGGTTTTCGACCCGCAGCAATTGCCGGCGGTCGGGATGGCCCGGCCATGGTTCGACCGCGACCGTTTCGCCGGGTAGGGTGCAAGGCACGTAGACCGGCTTGCCCTCAACCTCGGCGATGCCGTCGCCGCGGTGCCCGAGGCCGGTGATGAGGAGGCGCTCGGTCACGGAGCCCCGCGGCGGCTTGCGGCAATGAAGAACTCCCGATTTCCATCGCCGCCGGCAAGCGGGGAGGGGAAGATCGCGGCGACCTTGCACCCGAGTGCGGCAACGACCGCTGCAATATCCTCACACACCGCCGCGTGCAGCGCGGGATCGCGCACGATGCCCTTCTTGCGATGGCGCGGCGGCGCCTCGAACTGCGGCTTGATCAAGGCCAGAAGGTCCATGCACGGCGCAGCGAGCGCGACGACGGCGGGCAGCACGAGCTTGAGCGAAATGAAGCTCACGTCGACCACCGCCAGGTCGGGCGGCTCGCCGAGCCGGCCTCGATCGAGCGTGCGGATGTCGGTGTCCTCGAACAGCACCACTTCGGGCCGCGCGCGCAGCCGCGGATGCAGTTGCGCGTTGCCGACATCGACGGCATAGACCCGCCGCGCGCCGCGCGCCAACAGCACATCGGTAAAGCCGCCGGTCGAGGAGCCGGCATCGAGGCAGATACGGCCGCGCGCGTTGATGCGGGCGGCGTCGAGGGCCGCCGCGAGCTTTACGCCGCCGCGCGATGCCCACGGATGGGCCGGCGCGGCTTGCAGCACAGCATCCACCGGAATTTCACTGGCGGCCTTCGCAACGACGACGTCGTCCGCCCTCACCTGACCGGCGGCGATTGCCGCCTGGGCTTGCGCGCGGCTCTCGAACAGGCCGCGCTCAACCAAGAGGACGTCAGCGCGCCGGCGGGATGTCATGACCATGATTTAGCAATCTGGAGTCGCTGCGGCCAGACTTGTCGGGGGCGGGTCTGAAGCGGTTGATCGGCGGCAGCGCCGGGATAAAGCCGACGGCGTCAGCCACGCGTGAACAAGTAGTAGTAGACGGTGCAAAAGGCGGCCAAGTAGGACACGAGGCCAAAACTCAGGAGCCGCCGGGTCATGGCGTAGGACTGGACGACCTCCGCCTCAGGCGTACCCCGCGGCGCCGCTCCCTGCCGAGCCATGTCGATGAGCTTGCGGTCCTCCACCCGGCTCTTGGCGTGCCAGTGGAAGACGATCAGCGCGAACAAGATCAAGTGCCAGATGAAGAACTGCTGCAGTTGCATGCGGAGGAAGAGGACCGCGGAAATCGCTCCGACCACGATCAGAATGGGTGCGGCCAGCGCGGCGCGGTTGCTGCGCGCGAGATGGTTGAAGAGAGCTCTGATCGCCACAAACGACACGGCCGCGAAGAAGAGGAACGAGAGCGCCTGCGAGAGCTGGTTCGACATATCAGGCGAGCTTGATAACCTCGGCCGCGTCCCTGCCCAGGGCTTCGAACGCCTTGGCGACGATCGCCGTGGCGTCGAGACCCGCTTTGGCGTACATGGCGGCGGGCGCGTCGTGGTCGAGGAACACGTCGGGCAGCACCATCGCGCGCACCTTCAGGCCTCCGTCGAGCACGCCGTGCTCGGCGAGCGCCTGCAGGACGCGGGACCCGAACCCGCCGATTGCTCCTTCCTCGATGGTGATCAGCACCTCGTGCTCGCGCGCCAGCCGCAGCACGAGATCAGTGTCGAGCGGCTTGGCGAAGCGCGCATCTGCCACCGTTGCCGATAGCCCGTAGGCCGAAAGCTCCTCCGCGGCCTTGAGACATTCGGCGAGCCGCGCCCCGAACGACAGGAGCGCGATCTTGTGACCTTCGCGAACGATGCGGCCCTTTCCGATCTCCAGCGGGCGGCCCTCATTCGGCATGGGCACGCCCCGTCCTTCCCCGCGCGGGTAACGGAAGGCCGAGGGCCGGTCGTCAATCGATGCCGCGGTGGCCACCATGTGCACGAGGTCTGACTCGTCGGCTGCCGCCATCAGCACAAAATCCGGCAGACACGCGAGAAAGGCCACGTCGAAGGACCCTGCATGCGTCGGCCCGTCGGCGCCGACGAGCCCGGCGCGGTCGATGGCGAAGCGCACCGGCAGCCGCTGGATGGCGACGTCATGCACCACCTGATCGTAGGAGCGCTGCAGGAAGGTCGAGTAGATGGCGGCGAACGGCCTAAACCCTTCGGCGGCGAGCCCGGCGGCAAATGTCACCGCGTGCTGCTCGGCGATGCCGACGTCGAAACAGCGCCCGGGAAACCGCTCGGCAAAGCGGTCGAGGCCCGTTCCGGACGGCATGGCGGCTGTGACCGCGACGATCCGGTCGTCCTTCTCCGCCTCACGAACGAGGCTTTCCGCAAAAACGGCCGTGTAGGTCGGTGCGTGCGTTCTCGGCTTGGCCTGGGCGCCGGTGGCGACGTCGAACGTCACCACGCCGTGGTACTTGTCGGCCGAGGTCTCGGCCGGCGGATAGCCCTTGCCCTTCTGCGTGACGACGTGGACCAGCACCGGCCCATGCGTGGTGTCGCGCACGTTCTTGAGCACCGGCAACAGGTGGTCGAAGTTATGCCCGTCGATCGGGCCGACATAGTAGAAGCCAAGTTCCTCGAACAGCGTGCCGCCGGTCCAGAAGCTGCGCGCGAACTCCTCGGCCTGCGCCGCCTTGCGCTCAAAAAACTTCGGCAGGCGGTGGACGAGCTGCTTGCCGATCTCGCGCAACGACTGATAGGTGCGGCCGGAGATCAGGCGGGCGAGATAGGCCGACATGGCGCCGACCGGCGGTGCGATCGACATGTCGTTGTCGTTCAGGATGACGATCAGGCGCGAATCCATCGCGCCGGCGTTATTCATCGCCTCGTAGGCCATGCCCGCCGACATCGCGCCGTCTCCGATGACGCAGACAACGTTGTGCGTCTTGCCCTCGAGGTCGCGTGCCACGGCCATGCCGAGGCCGGCGGAAATCGATGTCGCGGCATGGGCGGCACCGAACGGGTCATATTCGCTTTCCGACCGCTTCGTGAACCCCGATAGCCCGCCGCCCTGACGCAGCGTTCGAATGCGATCGCGCCGGCCGGTGATGATCTTATGGGGATAGCTCTGGTGGCCAACATCCCAAATGAGCCGGTCGCGGGGAGTGTCGAACACGTAATGCAGCGCGACGGTGAGTTCGACCACGCCGAGACCCGCGCCGAGGTGCCCGCCGGTCACCGCAACCGCATCAATCGTTTCCTGTCGCAACTCATCGGCAAGCTGGCGCAGAGCGCCGGCTTCGATCCGCCGGAGGTCTTCCGGCGTCCGCACCTGATCGAGCAGCGGTGTTTTCGACGGGCCAGACAAGATCTGCTCCATGTCAAAGGCGGTTCCCCGCGCTAGATTTACACTTGCGCGCAAGTCGGCGCAATTCAATGGAAAATCGCCGAGGAGGAACGAGTTGCGGCGGGGACCCG